>JAKQBV010000106.1 GCA_029573925.1 bacterium | reverse complement strand
CATAAAATCCACCGGTGCCTTTCACCGAGAATTTGGCGAAATAGGCACCCTTCACCTTATTAACAAAAGTGTAATGGGTGAGCTCTTTCCATGCCGACGGCGAAGTGCTGTCGTAGAGATGAGAACCAACAGCGTGATCGTTGAACGCAGAGAAAAACTCTACGGATGAATCGAACGTGGTTTCCATCGGAACTTCAGCAGCCGACACACACCAGGCGTACGCGGTGACAGAGATAGAAAGCAATAAAACGCGAACCATTTGCGCTGTCATAACTTTGCTCCTTTGATTTTTAGCGACACGTCCACGTATCACCGCTTGCACATGAGGGGGACGGGCGATAAGCCCATCGGGCGGTCGTAGAGCTCGCAGTGGCAGTCGCCGAGATGCTTCACCTTGAAGCCGTTCGCCTTGTACTCCTCGTAGTTGAAAACGTTGAGCTCGTCGATTGAGATCTGGTGGAACTTGTCGAAGTCCGGCCACCACTCCCAGCCGCTGCCGAAGTCGTTGTAGAGGAATGCGTCGGCGCACTGCTTGCCGAGCTCGGGCGTCACATAAAATGCACCCATTGCGAGGACGTTGACGCCGTTGCCGGTGATCGCGCGGAACGCTGCGGGAACCGACTCGACGACGCCCGCATGGACGCCCGGGCACTTCGACGCTGCGATGTGGATGCCCATGCCCGTGCCGCAGAAGATGAGCGCGCGCTCGAATTCCTTCTCGGTAATCATCGCTCCGACGCGGAGGCCGATGCGGTGAAACATGAGCTCTGTGTCGTTCGGATCCGAATCGGCCTTCACGCCGATGTCGGTAATCTTCCAGTCCTTCTTCTCCAGATACGCCTTGATCTCCTCCTTGAGCGGGTATCCCGCGAAATCGGCGCCCATCAACAAACATTTGTCCTTGATCATTTTCATAATATCTCTCCTTTCGACTGGTACCTTATCAAAAAACTATTGACCAACGCGAAAAATATCCTGAAGTTATCTATTCAACTTTTTTCCGTCGAGCCGCGGCGGATGAGGGGAGAGCCGATCGTCACCTCCCGGGCCGGCTTGGCAGACCGGCGATGCGCGCGACTAGGAACCGCCCTCACGGATGACCACCGGCCCGAACAGACCGCTCTCGCGGTTCTGCAGGTCGGCCGGCCCCTGGCGCGGCTCGTAGTTCTTACTCGGCGGATAATCCGCGGCGATGCGCGCGCGGATCGCCCGATCCCCGAGCAGCGTCGACAGGAGGTTGGCGACCGTGACCTCGAGGACATTCCGCCCTTTGGCGAGTTTCACCTCCCACTTGAACGGCCCGAAGAAACGGTTGCCGCCGTCAACGCCGTTCAGGCGGATGCCGGCGCACCAGCAGACCTTGCCGAGATCAATCTCCGCCTCGCGCTCATCCTTGGAATCGAACTCGATCCGGTAGACCGCCTTGCCGCAGAAAGTCTCCCCCAGCTGCGGGCGCCAGTCGCCGAGCGCCGCCGCAACCGGCTCTTCATCAATCTTGCGAATGATAAAATCGCTTTTCCCCGCCTCATGGGAAACGCGCCGGCACACAGTCCAGCCGTTCGTCAGCTTGAGAGACGGCTTTCCCGCATACG
>JAKQBV010000101.1 GCA_029573925.1 bacterium | reverse complement strand
ACCAAGCTGCCTATATCCTCGTGAGGGACGACACCTCCGTGCAAGTGCTCGTGGGCGAAATGGATTCGGACGTGCTGTCCCCGACGGCGGGCGACACGGTGATGCACCCTGTATGGAGCCACGCTGGAACAAGCATAGTGGTTCCGATGCGCGAGGGCGCGGCGGACTACTGGAACCTTTACAAGCTCGAATGGAGCGGCGGCGCATGGCAGGCCCCGGTCAAGCTGACCAACAACGACATGCGGGTTCAGCCGAACGTGCGCGCGTCGTTCACGCCGGACGACCAGTATGTCCTGTTCTCCGGATACAGCACGACGACCACGCTCCCCGGATATCCCACCCGGCCGAGGCTGTTCGCGGTCAAAGCGGACGGCTCCGACAGCGCCAGAACCGTAACATGGCTGAAAGACAACAACCAGCTTATCGCCGACAACCCGACGGCCGTGTCGTTCAACTGGGACGCCGCATGGAGCAGAACGGGCTGCGCGCAGAACTCGGACACGCTGGCTGTATCATACAGCGACGGAATATTGCCGCTCGCCGGCATACAATTACACTTGATAAACGGCTCTAAAAACGCAAAGGGCTTGTACACCGAAACGGGATCGACGGTGACAAAGCTGACCAACCTCGGACGATGGAATTACGCGATGCATCCCACATGGTCCAAAGACTGCTCGAAGCTGGCGTTCGTCGTGTGGTTCGATGCTCCCGCGCCTTCCAAGACCGGCATTTACATGATTGACCCGGTAGCGGTTTCGCCCCTGCTGCCTCTGACCATCACCCACATTAACAATTACGCGAGTTACCCCGGAGTAATAGACATGGTTCAGGAATGCACGCCGACAAGCTGCGTGAACGGCTCGGCTCTGTTCCCGTCTTTCACGGACGATGGAACTATGATCTCATATATGGCTGACCCGGCCAACTCCTTTGACTTCAATAAGCTGACGCTTGCCGGATTCCAAGGCCAGAGCATAGCTTCAACATTCTTTAACGGAGTCAACTTCGACAACTACGTCGAATACATCGGCGACGATGTGTATTCGCCGCAGTTGCTGGGCCAGAGCGAGAACAACGAGTTCGGGCTTGTGCAGTGTCTCGGCGCGGGATGCCCGAAATCGACAAACGGAAACATCTTCTCGTACGTCACGCAAAAAACGGGGACAAGAGACGGAAAACTGGCGTTCCTCGAACTGGGCGACCAGAGCGCGGTGACGAACAACACCGGGGGGCTGCTGTTCCAGAACGGCGCGGTCACCGCGGTGATCCCGCCCGGAGCTTTGATATCCGACGAAGTCAAGCTACAGGTGGCGACGCCCGCCGCGCCGTCCAGCCCGGACGGCAAAGACCTGCTCGTTCAGATCGGCACGGCTAGAGAGTTCTTCCCGGACGGAGTGGTGTTCACGAAGGACATCCGGCTTGTGTTCAGGTTCTGCGACGCGGACGACGACGGATTCCTCGACACCGTGCAGGACGCGGACTGCACCGGCGGCGGCGGCACGATTCCGATAAACTCAATATACGTTTATTACTGGTGCGACGCCGGAAGCACAGTCTGTTCGAACCCCGGCAACTGGATGAAGCTCGACGGCTCAATAGACCCGGTCGGCAAGACCATCACTGCGGTCACGAATCACTTCTCGCTGTACAGCGGATGGGGGCTGACCAGAGGCAGGGTAGCCCCGCAAGCGTTCGTCGAACTTAATATGGTCAACCTGCACACCTACCCGAACCCGTACCGCAGCTCCGCGCATGGCAATGTGACATTCTCCGCCGACGCTGCTGAGTCCACTTACAACGCGGGCGGAACAATAGTGGTGGACGCGCAAATATACGACATACGCGGCAGACTCGTCCGCAGCGCTCAGGCTGTTCACGCGGGCAACATACCGTCGCCCCCCGGCGTCGGCCTGACACTGCTCGAATGGGACGGCAGAAACAACGCCGGCCGCAACATCGCTTCGGGCGTCTATCCGTACATCATATCGGTGTTCGACGGAGTGTTCAAAAAGACTTACACCGGCAAGCTGTCGGTGGTCAATTAAGCGCATCCGCAGGCGGCGATGCCCGCCGGGAAAATCATATCGCGCATCCTAAGACGAAAGCGCGCGGAGGAAAAAAGATGAACAAGACGCACATCAAATGCATGGCTCTGGCTCTGGCGGCGCTGTTGGCGGCCCCGTCGGCTTGCAAAGCGGCGGGAACCACGGCAGCGGTGTTCCTTAACGTGGGAGTAAGCGCGAAAGCGGAAGGAATGGGCGGCGCGGGGGCAGCCGTAGTGGACGACGCCAGCGCGGTGACTATCAACCCCGCCGCGATGGTCGCCGTAGATGGCCGCCAAGTTTCCGTCATGCACAACGAATATCTTTTAGACATCAATCAGGAATATGCCGCCTACGTGTCCAACTGGGGAAAGCGCGCCATCGGCGGCAGCATCGTTTATCTCGACTACGGCGAACAGGCTGAATACGACGCTCTGGACAACTACCTCGGCTCGTTCAGACCTGTCGACTATGCGCTGACCGCCGCCTACGCCGCTCAACACGACGAGTCCATCTCTTGGGGCGTCGGCTTGAAGTACATCAAAGTCAAAATTTCCGACTTCTCTGATTCAGGGTTCGCTATCGACGCCGGAATCAAATACAAACCGGCCCCCAAAGGCTGGACCTTCGCCGCCGTGCTGCGCAACCTCGGCGACAGCATTAAACTGGACGAAAACGAAGACGAACTGCCTGTGACGCTCGTGGTCGGCGCAGCCTACGAATTCGACCAATACCCGCTCGTCGCAGCCTTCGACCACTTCATGATAAACGGCGAAGACCCCGAATATCACCTCGGCCTCCAATACACCATCAACGACATGATAGCCCTGCGAACCGGGTATAACTCCGGCTACGACATCGATGACGGATTCACTTTCGGCGTCGGACTCAAGTATGAGGATTTCGGATTCGACTACGCGTTCATCCCCTCCGGCGAATTCGGAGACGCGCACAGGTTCTCCCTCAATCTCAAGTTCTAAAAACCGCCGGTTACACAATCGTTGCTCAAAAAACGCCCCGTGAGGGGCGTTTTTTATTGTCCATAATTCTATTTTTGCTTCCTGATGACGGATTCGTGACAAAGGCCGGGAGGATATAAAATTCTCCGGGTGGATATGGAATCTTGATTATTGTAGATATTATTTGTATGAATAGAATTAGAGAAATAGACGAGATTGCGATTAGTTATTGATAAGCGGGGTGGCGTTCAGGCCCGCTAGCAGGCGAGATAAACGTGTTTATAGCGTCCGGAACTTTCATGTGTGACCGGACGGGATATGTCGTTGTTCGGCATGTTATAATGCGCGCGGATATAGGATCGCGAACAAGATGAATCATAAGCCGGGAAAAACAGTCCTTCTCGCCGCGCTCGCGGCGGCGGCCGCGCTGTTGCTCGCGCGCGCGCCCGCGCTCGGCGCTCCGGCTTTCGTGGCGCATGTGGCATTCGACTTCGAGGAAGGAACCGCTGTGTTCTATCGAGGCTCGGAAGCCGGAATCGCGCCGGGAGACATCTTCGAGGCTGTCAGGGAAGGAGTGACAGTCGCCACTCTTGAGGCCGAGCAGGTCGAGCCGTTTTACACCCGGGCGAAGCTGTTGTCAGGCGTAGAAAAAGCGTTCGAGGCGTCGGCTTCTCCGTCCTCAGCGCCGGGCGGCCCTCAAGACTCCGACAACAGGTTCTTCGACAAAGAATCCCCGATGCCGGACGGCCTGAAAAAAGAGTTGGACATCAAGCTTAAAGGATACCGCTACGCGCTATACAGAGCATACGGAGCTTCCGGCAACGAGCGCCAGTTCCTGTCCACCAAGGGGCTTATCAACCGCGGGGCCAGCATGGAACAGGCGTCCGACCTCAACATAACGGCCACTTACGGGAAGGAACTTTCGCTGACCGGCAACCTGAGCGAAAGCCCGAACATAGAACGAAAAATGAGGTTCGACCTTGGAACGGGAGGCCACAAGGCGTCATTCGGCCTTTTCTCGCCCGACTTTCGAAGCGGCTCTCTCGCCACTCTCAACAAGGAAATCAACGGTGTCGCCGCGCAGTACAACTCGAAGAAATACGAGGCGGACTTCGTGGTGTCGCAGTCAAAAAGCTCGACTAAATCAGTATCTTTCAACGGAGACAACACGCACGGCCCGTTCTCCCTGAACTCGTTCCAGATACTTGAAAACAGCGAGTCGGTGACACTCAACGGACAGGTTTTGGCGGCGGACAAATATTACATTGAATACTACGTGGGGCAGATAACGTTCTGCAACCCGTCCGACTCCACCGACTGCATTACGATAAAGCGCTCGGACACGGTTCAGGTGAGTTTCGAGGAGCGGCTGGTTCTTTCTCTCAACGCAGGGGCGATAACGGCATTCTCGGTGAAACGGAATCTTTCGGAATCCGGCTCGATAGGGTTCGCGAGGGTGTCGCAGGAGGCGCAGCGTTCGAGGCAGCA
>JAKQBV010000098.1 GCA_029573925.1 bacterium | reverse complement strand
GCGTCCACATGGCCCAGAACCCAGTGCCCGCCGAGCTTGTCGCCGACCCGCAACGACGGCTCCACGTTCACACGCCCTCCCCGCTTCAGCCCCGAAAGAGTGGTCAGCCTGTGCGTCTCCTCGCCGACATCCATCGTCAGCGTGTCTCCGTCTATCGAAGTGACCGTCAGGCAAACCCCGTCCACTGCCACGCTATCGCCCAGCGCCGCCTCCGTCGCCGTCTGCGGACACCTCAGCGAAAGCGCCAAAGACCCGGCTTTCCGCCGGATGTCTTCCGCCACCCCTATCTCTCTTATTATCCCTGTGAACAATATCCGTCCTCGCCTCTCTCTGCGCGAAGTTTCATATATTCTATTTTAATGTTATCGAATTATCAATCAGTCGCAAACATGCCAACCTCGACATCTTGTTTTAACTTACGATATGTCATTTCTAATATGCTGGTTACAAAGTCGTCGAAAACGCATTGGATTGACCGCGCGGTGAACTTATCCTCTTGCCCGAAACGCTCGAACACATCACCCCGACAATTACGGCGAATAAATAATCGTTTGTCTGATCGGTCAATATGCCGCAAAATCATTCCTCAAAACATAGGCAATCGCTATTTGAACCATAGTTCAATATGCCACACATGCCAATTTCTTGCATTTTAGGCATACAATGTCAATGTCCGCTATTGTTTCAATATTCTTTTTATCAGAAAGCGCGAAATATGTGTGATTTGTGAAAATTGTGGCTTATGACAACATTGAAACAAAAAACAAGACGTTATAAATATTCCTTTATATTGTCGTTTATTTATTTGTTTTAAAACAATAAGCATTAAGAAAAAATAATTTTTTAAAAAAATGTTTGGATTTGTCAGTTATCGGGTAATATAAGGCAGGTTAGAAAATATGTGACTTTTGTCATACTGTGTCTGGATCAAAGTCATCAAAATGATGAAAACCGGGCAAATCTGACAAATACAACAATTCAATTGGGCTGGAGGGGTTTCAAATGACGGAGAATCTTCATCAACCGTGGAAAAGAGAATTGGTGATAGTGGAGTTAAAGAGGCTTATAGCGGAAGGAGGTTCGTTAAGGTTTGACCCGAACAGAAAAGACACATCGTTGGAAGACGCGGTTTATGACGTTTTCGGCGGGTGGCGAACAGCATTTATCGAGGCGGGAATAAACCCCAAAACGAAACTGATAAATTACTGGACGGAAGAAGAAGTGATAAAAAGGATCAGACAACTCGCAGAGCGTGAAGAGCCTCTAAACACATTGCACCTTGAGATGAATCATCCCCGGTTGTGGAATGCCGCAAGAAGGTTCTTCTCAAACATCGAGAGCGCCATCGCCGCCGCAGGGATGGAATACTCCGAAGTCAAGAAACGCCAGTCATGGAGCGAAGACAAGATATCCGGAAAAATATGCCAGATGTTCGAGAGAGGCGAGGATATCTCGCAGATATCACTGATGAAAAAAGATTCCAAGCTTCTAGCGGCCGGCCAGAAATGCTACGGCTCAT
Source organism: bacterium (assembly GCA_029573925.1). Taxonomy (GTDB): domain Bacteria; phylum UBP15; class UBA6099; order UBA6099; family UBA6099; genus UBA6099. The sequence goes on along the minus strand of JAKQBV010000098.1, from coordinate 1,862 downwards.
GGCGTCAGGCGGTGGAAGCCGCAGGCATCAAATACGAAGACGTCAAGCATCGCAGGCGCGCAAGAAAAGCATCTTCAAAAGCGGTCTGCGCTCAGGCCTGATTTCTATTTTTTGATATCCGGCCAACGTTGCATCGCTCTTTTGCTCAATCGACACAATAAACTGAACCCGCCTTCGGCCTCGGAAAAGAACGAAAACCGGAGGCGGTTTTTATTCCTGAATCGGTTTGATATTGACCTTGATATTCCGTCAAAAAAAATGACTGGTTCGACAAATCGATTTTTGGTAATTATAATACTGACGCCTGCGGCAAGAGGCGATATTCTTCTTTGGGGGAAGCGCTCATGGATCTCAGCAAAATCGACATAAAGGTTTATAACGACTTAGCGAAGTTTCCGTGGTTTATGATAGGGGACGACGGAAAGCTGAGAGTGCGCCCGGACTCCGGGGTTCCGCCGGTGATCGACGACCACTCGCATCTGGGCTGGAGCTATTTTTTCGGCGGCGTGGTGGACCACCTGAAATACTACGGGCCGACGCAGTATTTCTACAACTACGACGAGCCGCAGGATGTTCTTAACGAGAAAGCGCACCCGACGGACGCCGAAGCCAAGATGATTGAGAATGACATCTATATGATGTTGTTCAGGTGTCCGCCCATAGCCCGCGCGCAGACCGTGCCCAACCTGCTCGAAGAGATGGACCGCTTCAACGTCACGCACATAATGTCTTTGCCGATTGAGGTTCCGATACGGTCAAGGCACGCGAGGCAGACGATGGCGGCTTGCAAAACTAGCGACAGGCTTATCCCGTTCGCGGCGGTTCATCCGCAGACGCCCAGCTATGAGAAAAGGATAAGAGATATGGCGGCGGACGGCGCTCGCGGGCTGAAATATCACCCCGAATTCCAGTTCTGCGCTCCGGACAACAAACGCGCGCTTCGCATCTTCGAGGTTTGCGAGGAACTTGACCTGCCCGTTCTCTGCCATGCCGGGTCCACCGGCTCCGAGCCTCCGTTCATGCAGAAACTCGCGCAGATGCACAGGTACCGCGTTGTGTTCGAGTCTTTCCCGAAACTCAAGTTTATACTCGGCCATTCAGGTCTGAACAATATCGATGAGGCGTTGGCATACGCCAAAGAGTTCGAGCATGTCTATCTGGACCTCGCCGGACAGCCCGTCAACCAGACGCGGTATATCATCCAGAACGCCGATGTCAACAAAGTCCTGTACGGCTCGGACTGGGCGTTTTATCCAATGGGAGTGACGCTCGGACGGACTCTTGTCGCCACAGAGGGCATGCCGGAAGAAGTGCGGCAGAAAGTGCTCCACGACAACGCCGCCCGGCTGTTCAAAATCGACAACTGAAACCCCGCTTGAGTTTTTTGTAATGGATTTGCGGTTAAAACCGAATCCTTCATTTATGATTCGAGAGCGATTGTTTAGAGCGGATGAAATGCGAGGCGCAAGACGCATTTTTGAAGTGAATAGAACATACGGTTCATGAACAATATAAATGGGTGGCACGCACAAACTTGCTTTGTGCGTGAGTACGCCGCTATGAAAATCGCCCCGGTTCGTCGGCTCTATCGGCGAATCCGGTTAAATCATATAGCAATCATGTTTCAGCATATCAGGGGCGTTGAATCATCGCCCCTGCCCGACAATACTCTCGACAATTCGCATAGATCGATGAATCCAAATCGAATCAGATTACGCCGTCTTCGGCGAGAGCGTAGAGGACAAGTTTCTGGATGATTTTCTCTTTGCGGTCCGAGGGCGAATCAAGTTGCATGCGTTCGAGATAAGGTTTTGCGGCGGCGGGCGGCCTGAACGTTTTGCCTATAGCGGCTCCGGTCGGTC
>JAKQBV010000085.1 GCA_029573925.1 bacterium | reverse complement strand
CGTCGAGACCAGCAAGGTCACCAGCCACAACAACCCCACCTTCATTTACAACGGCGTAGTCCACTACTGCGTCGGAAACATGCCCGGCTCCGTTCCCAGAACTTCCACTCTGGCTCTCACAAATGAAACGCTGCCCTACGTTCTCGAAATCGCCCAAAAAGGCTTCTCTGCGGCAGTCAATGAAAACGCCGCTCTTCGCAAAGGAGTTAACATCCACAACGGTTGCTGCGTCTGTCACGGCGTAGCGGACGCCTTTAACCTTAAATGCCACGAAAACGACATCTTGTATTGAGAATAAGGAGAACATAATGTCCGAACCGAAAAATCCCGTGTCAGCAAACGAACAAGGCCCGCCGGAACGTCGACAGACAATCGTCAGAGGAAGAATAACCAAGATAAACGCCGAGAAGGTCAAAGACGCCCCGATTTCAGGCATCGAACTCGGCGTTGAATTCGACGACGTGAAAGCAAACGGCTCCAACCTCGAAATCTGGTTCACTTACCACGCCATTTACAAACAGGATGTCGGCAAAATCAGTATGTCCGGATTCCTCATGTTCGAGATGGACGAGCCTAACGTAAAACGGATTGTGGAAAAATTCCAGAAAGAGAAGGAATTCGACGCGCCGCTCGCCGAAAATATTGTGAACAGCATCAACTACAAGTGCGGGACGGAGGCCATCCTTCCGGCGAAAGTTCTCGACCTGACCGCGCCGATAGTTCCTCCGAGAATCGGTTTGCGCATTTTGAGAGGCGACGGCGCGGAGGCAAACGCCGGAAAACCGGCGTCCGCTCCGCAACAACCTTCCGCTCCCAGAAAGCCGGAGCCGGCGGCGACGCCCCCGAAATCAGCCCCTTCTTCTCCTTTCGGCGCAAAAGTTCCGCCGCCTTTTAAATAGGCGTCCTATGGATGTTTCATCCTGCGCCAGCGGAACGGTCGATTATTGAAAATGATTTCTTCAGAATTTGAAAAAGCTCCCTGCGCGCTATGCGGCGGAATCGAGTTCGCCGAGCTTTTCAAAACAAGAGATTATCTTTACGGCGTCCCCGGCGAGTTCTCCATATCCAGATGCAAGAGTTGTTCGCTAGTTTCACTTAACCCCAGAATCCCTGAGGAACATATCGCCTCCCTGTATCCCGACAACTATGAGCCTTATTCAATGTCTTTCAGTCAGGAAATGCTGTCGAAACTTGTGGCGGGACAGGATGGCCGAAGGATGCTCCTTGAACGCCATGCGCATAAAGGATTCGCACTCGATGTCGGCTCCGGGGACGGAAGATTTCTTCTTTGCCTCAAACAGGCCGGTTGGCGCGTCGCCGGATGCGAGCTTTCTGAAAAATCAGCGGCTTTTCAAAGGGATTCCCTAGGTTTGGATGTAAAGGCAGGCTCTCTGCTTTCCTCTCGCTTCGATTCAGAAATTTTCGACGCCATAACTTTCTGGAGCGTCTTCGAACATCTGTACGATCCGCTGGAAACTCTCGCAGAGGCGAAAAGAGTCTTGAAACCCGGCGGCGTCATCGCAATGTCCATGCCGAACTTTGATTCTTTGGAGCGCATGTTCTTTCGCTCGAAATGGTTCTGTCTGCATCCTCCTTTCCACATCTATCACTATTCGCCAAAGATTATGAAAACAATCGTCGCAGAAATGGGGATGAGCATCGAAAAAGTTTACTATTCAACCACTGCCACAAGTTTGATTAATAGCATGAAAGCGGCTTTAGGTCGTTCATCTATTATGTTGAGCGAAGCATATCATGTCGATCCTTCGGAGACACATGACGCAGTCTCGGATAAAACCATTTCAAAAGCAACCAAAAGGTTGGTGTTTAACAGTCTGATTGTGCCCTCTCTTAAAACCCTAGATTTGCTGCGTCTCGGAGCGTACACGAATTATGTCATTAGAAAAACATAGTCGGAACCGACGCGCTTTTTGTGTTACAATAGGCTGACAACGACGCCGGGAGGATGCTGATTGTGAATAAATTGAGAACATGGATATGCGCTGTTGCCGTGTTTGTAGTATTCGGGGCAGCCGCGCTCGCGTATGAACCGATTGAAACGAGACGTCCGAACCTCGATGTTATAAGAGTCGCGCATCGCGGAGCGGCGAAGTTCGCTCCTGAAAACACTATCCCCGCAATCCAAAAGGCCCTCGAACTTGGAATGAATTACATTGAGCTTGACGTCCGCTACACGACTGACGGGATTCCTGTGCTGATGCACGACGACACGGTAAACAGGACGACCACAGGCTCAGGCCCGATAAACCGGATGTCTCTTGCGGAAGTCAAAAAGTTGAGAGCCGTGTTCGGCATGTCCCGCGACAGTTCTTCGGACGTCGAAGTTCCGACTCTGGAAGAGGCTCTTATCGCTATGGGACCCGGCGTCGGCGCTTATATCGACCAGAAAGAAACGCCGCAACCGATTCTTCTCGAGTTGCTGAAGAAATACGATAAATATCCGCATCTCACCGTTATAGTCGGCGGAGGGCAGTTCACGACGGACTTCGTTAAGCTCGACCCGCTTGCTCCCGCCATGCCCGGCATCGGCAGCGTGGAGGACATTCAACCGACGCTCGAAAAGTTCCCGAACGCCAGAGCTTTCAACACCAGCGCGGCCATCATCACGAACGAACTGGTGGACGCCGCTCACGCTCGCGGAATCATGGTTTTCACCAACACGCTCGGCTGGGACGACCGCGATACTGCCATGAAAAAAGCTATTTTCGCCGGAGTCGACGCGATTCAGACCGACCATCCGGACATCCTCGTTTCAACTGTGAAAAAATTCAAAGCCAAAGCCGAATCAATGAAGAATCAATAAATAGAATCGGTGACGAATTAAACTTTGGAGAGCGCGCGGTCTAGGTCGCGGACAAGGTCGCGGACGTCTTCAAGTCCGACGGAGAGCCGGATTAGATTGTCCGTGATGCCGAGCCGTTTTCTTCTTTCTTCATCGACAGTGATATGGGTCATTGTCGCGGGATGCTCGATTAGCGTGCAGGCGTCGCCGAGGCTGACCGCCACATTGCAGACTTTAACATTGGCGAGCAGCTTTGAGGCGGCCTCATACCCGCCCTTCAGCCAGAAAGCTATCATGCCGGAAAAATCGGACATTGTTTTCTTCGCCACATCATGCTGCGGATGGCTCTTAAGGCCGGGATAATTCACTTTCATAATTTTGGGATGGTTTTCGAGGAATTTTGCGACCTCCAAAGCGTTCGAGCAATGCCTGTCCATGCGGACGTGGAGAGTCCTAATTCCCCGCCAAGAGAAGAAAGCGTGGAACGGACTCATCGAGCCGCCGAGAACGAGCATATAGTTGTCGACAGCCGCGACAAGTTCGGCTCCTCCGGCGACATAGCCACCGAGCGCGTCGTCGTGTCCGCTGATGTATTTAGTAGAACTGGAGGCGACTAGGTTCGCCCCAAGCTCAAGCGGGCGCATAAGATAAGGCGACGCCCATGTGCTGTCCACAATCGTGACGCAGCCGGAAGCGCGCGCGAGTTTCGCCGCCGCCGGAATATCTATTATCTCGACCATCGGGTTTGCCGGAGTCTCTATGAAAAGGACTTTCGCGGGCCGCGAGAGTGCCTTTTTCATCTTTGCGGAATCCGTCAAATCCGTCATATCGACCTCTATGCCGAGGCCCGGAAGATACTGTCCGAAAAGCGTGTCGGACGCGCTGTACATCTTGCTGTGAGCGACCACTCTGTCGCCCGCTCTCAAAAGAGAGAGCAAGGCGGTTGATATTGCGGCCATGCCGCTGGCGAAAGCGACGGCGCGCTCCCCCCCTTCGAGTTCCGCGATTTTTTCTTCGAACATCGCGTTCGTGGGATTGCCCGTTCTGGTGTAAAAGTACCGCCCTCCCTCGCCGAGCATCTGTTCGGAGCCGGCCTCCATGAAATCTTCAAGCGAGTCGTAAACGTAAGTCGTGCTCTGGTAGATCGGTGGATTGACCGGTCTTGGCTCGCGGGACGGCGATTTCCATCCGGATACGACGCGGCTGCCGAATCTTAGTTTGGAGTCCATACGAGATTCCTTTCGAGCGCAACGCCGAAGCGGCGGCGCAAGAGTTCATGTACAAATTGCCGTAGTCCGGGACGGCAGGGTCGTTTGCAGAAAATCAACTTGCCAACAGGCTTTTGACGAGGTCAACGGCTTCGCCCGCGTCTTCGCCGTAACCGTCAGCCCCTATCTCTTTGGCAAAATCGGCGGAAACAGGAGCGCCCCCGACGATTATCTTCAGTGAATCCCTCAGCCCCGCGTCTTTCAGCGCGGAGACGGTGTCCCTCATGAACGCCATAGTAGTCGTCAACAGCGCGGACATCCCGACCACGTTGGGTTTTATCTCTCTGACCATATCGACGAATCTCTCCGGTGGAGCGTCCACGCCGGCGTCGTGAACTTCGTAGCCGTTGCCCTGCAACAGGGCGATGACGATGTTTTTGCCGATGTCGTGGATATCGCCTTTCACCGAGCTGATGAGGACGCGGCCCTTAGGCTCGTAACCGGAATCTTTCAGTTTCGGCGAGACCGCCGCGAACCCGTCTTTGAAGGCTTTCGCGCTCATCATGACCTCGGGCAGAAACACCTCATCGTTTTTGAATTTCACGCCGACGATTTCAATGCCGGAGATGAGTCCGCCCGCGACGATTTCCATCGGGGCTATGCCTTCCGCCAGAGCCGATTGCGTCAGTTCGACCGTAAGTTCAGGCTCCATCTCGATAATCGAATCCTTAATTTTCTCCAACAGCGACATTATAAGACCTCCAGATTATTATTCGTTTATAAACGACTATCCGCTACAGGCGGGAGTCTTATTGCAGACCTGCGGCTTTCACTCTTCGCGACACAATCCTGTCGATCTCCGCCGCGATGTCTTCAGAGACCTGAAGCTCTAGGCTGTTTTCTGAGAGAATCTTTTCGACCCGCTCGCGCGCCCTCTGCTCGATCGGTTTGGGTTCGGACCAGTATTTGTCGAAGGTGTCCTGAGTGAAGACGCCCGGCTGCCAGAAATCGCGCGCGTGCCGCATGGTATGTTTTTCCATCAGGTAGTTGCCGCCGATTCCTACCTTTTCGATGACATCGAGCGCTAGAGTGTCGTCGTTGACGAGGATGCCCTCGGATAGGACTCTGAGCATGCCGCCCATTTCGTTTTCGACAACGAGCGATTCGAGGCAAAACCCTTCTCCGCCGCCGATTTCGCCGCGCATGCCGATGCTTTCGGAGCCTGCCGCCCAGAGGAGCATCATGCTCAGCCCGCGGTCCCATCCGCTCTGAAAATCCATGCAGTTGGAATCGGTCAGGCCGGACGTGCAGCCGGACATGAATCCGAGGTGATGAGCGCAGGCGACCAGAGCGAGATGTATGAGAGAGAGTTCAGGGGCGGCGTATAAGCATCTGCCGGTGCGCATGTCGCTTGTCTGCATCGGACCGCCGAGCGCCATCGGCGAGTTCGAGCCTAAACAATAAAGATAGACGAGGCCCGCGAGGTTTTCGGCCATTTGCAAAGCCACCGATCCCGCAAGAGTCGCAGGGCCTGTCGTTCCCACTTGAACCATCGGCCCCATGTTTATCGGCTGATCAAGTTCTCCGTACACTTTCATTATTTCCAGCGAATGCTTGGAAAGCTTCAGCGGGCTGACCGGTTCGGCAAGATAGTTTATCATGCGCGAGCCGCGAAGCTCGTCCTCGCCGCCAGTCACCGCTTTCGCCATCTCGACTAGATCGTGCGCCGACTCTATCGTGTATGTCCACGTCGTTACTATCTTCTCGGAATACTTAAACAGCAACTCCGCCATGTAGATGTCGGATATCTCTATAGGCACATCCTGAGGAACCACGCCGGTCGATGACACGGATATGTTTTCGAGGTGGTTGACCAGATTTATCACGTTCCGGCAGTCGTTGAGAGTTCCCGCGCGCTTTGTTTTCGTTTCGAAATCGATGATGTTCATGCCGATCCACGGAGCCCAGAATATCTTCGGATAGTCCTGCGGCGACGCGAGCGGTTTCATATTGGCGACGGCTTCGAGAGTGAGCGAGCGCGGGACGCAGGCGATTTGTTTCGCCATGTCAACTTTGCAGCCGCGTTTCTCAAGCAGTTCCAACGCCCAGTCCCATTCATATTTGAACCCGACTTCCTCCAGTATCCTATAAGAAGTGTCGAGAATCCTTTCGATTTCCTGATTTGAAACGACGTCGAGTTTATTGAAAATCATGTCAGCAGGCTCCCTTCCCGGCGACGGCCGCGACTCTTCGCGCGACAATCTCGTCAATCGCCTTGGCTTGGTCTTCAGGTATCTGCAGCGAAAGCTCTTTTGAAGAAAGGATTTCGTTCACTTTGTCATGGGCGTGGGCGATAATGCGCATCCCGCCGCTCTTGGCCCAATGCTCGAAGCTGACTCTCTGGAAAATGGAGGGCCGCCATGCGTCCCTCGCGTGAGCCATCGTGTGTTTCTCGCCGAGGAAGTTGCCTCCCGGCCCGACGCTCTTAATCACATCCAGCGCCAGAGTGTCGTCGTTCACCAGAACGCCCTCTCCAACCTTGCTGAGCATGCCCAGAGCCTCATTGTCCAGCACAAGCTGCTCCATCGAGAAACCGTCGAATAGGAATCCGGCCTGACCGAACATATCGCATCCCGCGGCCCAGCACATTACGCCCGACAGCGCCTTTTCCCAGCCATTCTGCATGTCGAAGTCGCAGGAATCCGTCTCGAAGCTGGTGTTGCCGCTGCAGTATCCGAAATAACGGATTATCTGGTGCGCTCCGAGGAACATCAGGGTCTGTTCCGGGGAAGCGTACAACTGCCTCCCGGTGCGCATCTGCATCACCTGAGTCAACGCGCCGAGAGCCACTTCTGTTTTCGTCCGGAGAGACCTGACCCAGACCAGCCCGGCGAGCAACTCGGCGGCGCACAGCACGAGGCATCCGGCGAGAGTCGCCGGAGACACGCTTCCCGCCTGCGTCATTGACGCGACGGCTATCGGCAAATCCCTTTCGGCGTACATGCGGGATATCGCGAGCTGTTTCGGCGGAAATCTCAAAGGAGAAACCGAATTGAGCATGTAACTGAGAAACTTCGAGCCGCGCAGTTCCTCCGAGCCTCCCGTTATCACTTCCGCCATCTCCATTACGACAGGCACGTTTTCCGTCTCATAAATCCATTGGTTGAAAAGCTTCTCGGAATATTTCATGAGCAGGCCGATATTAAAAACTTCGACCGCCTGCACGGGCACGTCGGACGAAACAATGCCCGCCGAA
>JAKQBV010000057.1 GCA_029573925.1 bacterium | reverse complement strand
CGGCCCCCGCGCCGCCGCCTCCCTCGGCGGCTTGCTTTTCGGCTCCGGTTTCATCGTCAGCAGTTTCTGCCCTTCGAGCGCCAACCCTCTTCTTGTCCTTCTTCTCGGTTTCGGCGTTTTAACAGGCGCGGGCACCGCTCTAGGTTACGCGTCCACCACGCCCGCCGCCGTCAAATGGTTCCCGCCTGAAAAACACGGGCTGGTTATCGGCATAGTAGTCGGCGGAGTCGGCATGGCCGCCGTCTATGTGGCCCCCCTGACGGAATTCCTTCTGAATTCGGAATCCTTCGGTTTGCAGGGAACGTTCAGGACTTTGGGAATAGCATTCTCCGTAGCGATTATACTCTTCGCGCAACTGTTGAAAAACCCGCCCGATCAGGATGCAGAGAACCGCCGGGCAACAAACAGAGCTTTCCGCGAAAAAGAATTATGCAACGATTTCTGTTGGAAAGACATGTTGAAAACCTCTCAGTTCTATCTGCTTTGGACGATGTTTTTCTTCGGAGCCGGCGCCGGACTTATGGTTATATCATTCGCAAAGAGCATGGCTGTCGGAAGCATCAAGGAAATCGGGTTTGCGCTGGTAATCGCGCTTTCGGCGGGCAACGCGGGCGGCAGGGTGGTGTCCGGCTTGGTGTCGGACAAGATTGGCCGCATCCGCGCGATGTTGATAGTTTTTATTTTTCAGGCCGCAACGCTAGCCGCGATGTCGGCTCTGTCTTCCTCGCCTGCGGCGGTCATGGCGGGAGTTGTCTTGGTCGGCTTCAACTACGGCTCGTGCCTTTCGCTTTTCCCGGCGATAACCGCCGACTATTTCGGGCTTAAGAATCTCGGCGCGAACTACGGAGTTCTCTACACCGCATGGGGAGTGGGGGCGATCTTTGCCACTGTTGCCGGAAAGATAAAAGTCGCAACGGGCAGTTACACGCCCGCGATGGCGCTCGCAGCCGTTTTGTGCCTTGCCGCCGCCGCAATGTCGCTCGCAGTGAAGCCTTTGTCTAAACGGAACGTGCCGTAACCTAAACGAAGAACCGATTAGGATTTTATTAATCCCGGATGTGCCGGCAGGTAATACGACATTAAACATCTTTTAAGGTTAATACAAGAGATGTTTTTTTCGCAGCCTGTGGAAAGCTTCTTCGCCCGGACGCCATGAAGCCGCGATGTCGCGCGGGTCGCGCCCGGCCTCGATATCTTTGCGAACCGTGTCGGAGCCGAATATCAAATCTATGGGCAGTCTGATGTGCTCGTATTCGTAGGGCGGTTGTTTCCATGCGAATTCTGAAGGGGACTGCGCCCTGATATCGGAGAGAAGACAGAGAGCGGCTTCAAGAGGGCGGAACACGGCGGCGTCGATAACATGCGTCTGAACGCCACCGCAACGAGCGCCGGACCATTTATGAAATGTCGGTTCGAACAAGCATTCGCGGAACAGCGCTCCGGGAAGCCCGCGGGCGTTGAGTCCTTCCGCAAGCGCGCGGGCGTCCGCCCACGGCGCTCCCACAAGCTCGAATGGCCGCGTCGTCCCTCTGCCTTCGGACACATTCGTCCCTTCGAATATGACCCCGCCCGGATACACCCTAGCGGTGTCCGGCGTTGGCATATTGGGGGAGGGGAGAACCCACGGCAGACCAGTCTGCTCGAAGGTCATGTCCCGCCGCCATCCTTCCATTTTTACGATTTCCAAGTCGCAGCCGATTCCAAATTCAGCGTTGAACATAAGCGCCAGTTCGGCGGTCGTCATGCCGTGCCGCATCGGGATGGGTAGAAGCCCGACGAAGGAAGCGAATTCCGGTTCAAGCGGCGCGCCCTCGACTTCGACGCCGCCGATGGGGTTGGGTCTGTCGAGTACGATGAACTTTTTTCCGAGCCGCGCGCACGAGCGCATCGCAAGCGCCATCGTCCAGATAAACGTGTAAACTCTTGTGCCGACATCCTGAACGTCGAAAACCAGAACGTCCACGTCAGAAAGCATTTCATCCGTAGGCTCGCGGGTCTCTCCATACAAGCTGTGGGCGGGGATTCCAAGCTTGGGGTCGGTGAACCCCGACCACTCGATCATGTTGTCCTGAGTTTCGCCTCTTATACCGTGCTGAGGGCCGAATAGAGCGGTCAGCCTGAGTCCGAACTCGGTGGCGCGTCCGGCAAACACGTCCGCCGCGTGGATGTAACCGGAGTCAATGGAAGCTGGGTTGACGATAAGTCCCACCCGCGCTCCGGTTAGCTGTTTCGTCGCGCTTCCGCTTTTAAAAAATATCTCAAGACCGGTTTTTACCATGTGCGAATCTCCGTGTTTGCGCGGCGCAATTTGCTCCGCCTGATAAAGAATAACATTTAAAGAATTGAAAAATAAGGCTATTTTGATATTCGAGGATATTCGATAGGGCAGGAGCGCAGGGCAGTTTTCGGCTTAGGGAGAGGATGACAAGCTAAATATATTGCGAGATGGCTAAAGAAACGTTTGATAGCGCCGAAAAATTACTAACATAGTAGTTGGACGAATAACAGTCGCTTGGGCAAAACCGCAAAGACTGAAGTATTGCTTTGGGGTGTAATCCTAGCGGGATGGGGATTTGGATATGAATATAAACACAAACACAGGCGCTATGAGTTCGCTTGCGGCGATTCGCACGTGTTTCATGTCCTCAGGTTTGGCAACGGAGCGATTGTCATCCGGGCTTAAGATAAACCGGGGAGTGGACGATCCATGCGGATTAGCCATATCCAAGGGGATGGAAGCGCAGATACGCGGCGGCAATGTGGCTGCGACGAATATTCAGGATGGCATCAACCTGTTGAGGACGCAAGAAGGAGGTTTGCTTGAAATACTTGACCTCCTGAAGCGGGCGAGGGACTTATCGGTTAGGGCGGCGAACGAGGCCACTCTTTCGGCGGCCGACCTTGCCAGAATCGATTCTGAAATCAAGTCGATTATTGACGGCGTAGATCAAATTGCGGAGTCGACGACTTTCAACACCAAACATGTGCTTCTCGGCAACCCGGTCACGACAAGCTCCGACCTCGAATTCGAAGTGGTATGGTGGGTGGCCAACGTCGATCTGGATATACATATTATCCAGCCCGACGGCGCGCACGCATGGTATGGCAACCTGAACCCGACAGGGAACGGGGAAATAGACATTGACGATACCAATGGCTCATCAGGCCCGGCTGACCCGGCGGTGGAACACTATAATGTTGCTTCAGGAGCGGCCCTGCCCGGCGATTACGAACTCTGGATCAATTATTACTCCGGCGGGGTAATGCACCCGAACGTAACCGCGACAGTCACAGTGTCAATGTATCGAGGAACCGCTTATGAAGATATCCAAACCTTTAATGTGAACGTTCCATATCAAGCAAACAACGCCCCGTGGGGCGGAAATGACGCCGTAGGGCCTTACGGCGAGGTTTTCGTCGGCTCTTACTCATGGTCTCCTCTATCGACTGCCTCGACTGCCAATTTTCAGATAGGCGCAGACAATAAAGGATGTTTCACATTCGAACACGAGTTTTTTGAATCGCGCCGCGGAGCGCTCGGAGTCGGGACCGTAAGCGCCGCGTCTTCAGCCGCCGCCGCCGCTTCCATAGACTCATTGGACTCTGGCATCGAAACAGTGTTGAACTATCTGGCGACAATCGGGGAGCGGGAGAGGCGGTTAAATTGCGCTCTCGATGATCTAAAAACGTCCATCATTAATTTGACGGCGGCAAATTCCCGCATTGAGGACGCAGATATAGCGGTAGAGGCGTCGATCCTCGCAAAGGCAAACATACTAGGCCAGATGAGCACAAAAGCTCTTGATGACAGTTACGCTATATCAAAGAGCGCTTTAGACCTGCTAAATCAGTCATTATAAAACTATTAGCGCAACGACCGCCGAACCTGATATCTCAAAGTCCGAGAGCTTTTTTCAGAGCCGCGGCCTTGTCCGTTTTTTCCCATGTGAAATCCGCGTCGTCCCGCCCGAAGTGGCCGTATGAGGCGGTCTTTGAGTATACAGGCCTTCGCAGATTCAATTTGTCTATTATCGCGGCAGGCCTGAAATCGAGCGTAGCAAGAACCGCTTTCTCTATTTTATCAACGGGGACCTTTTCAGTTCCGAATGTTTCGATGTGAACTGACACGGGCTTTGCCACGCCTATGGAGTATGCGACCTGAATTTCGCATTTGTCCGCGGCGCCGGCCGCGACGATATTCTTGGC
>JAKQBV010000042.1 GCA_029573925.1 bacterium | reverse complement strand
CCGGCGGCCCGAGGAGGTCTCGCGGCGGCTCGCGTCGCATGACATGGCGTTGGTGACGATCTTTAAGACCGGAGTGCCACTCTATGAGCGTTCGTGAAATTACGCTTTAGTGGGTCGCGAAGGCGGAAGAGGACGCCGCTGTTTCCGAGCGCGAAAGCCGCGTCCGGAAGCAGCCTTCGCCTGGCGCGGTCTGTTATCACGCGCAGCAATGCATCGAGAAATACCTCAAGGCCGTCTTGCAGGAACAAGGCCGGCCGATCCCCAAAATCCCTCAAAGAAACCGCCGCCCAATAACCCGCGTCTTATCCCCGTCAAAATTTGTCATCCCGTCACAATGCTCAGTTAAGTTAGCGGGAAACTTAATCGAGCCCTGCGGGTTTGCCCTTAATGCTAGGCACTGACCTTGAGAACAAATTATTTATCGGCAAATCGGCAAAAACCCGAACAAAATTTTACTTGCCGCCCCAAAAATATCTTGATTATATGTTCTTATCACATGAAAAGGATATGCCATGAAATATGTCCCCGTGTTTGTATGCTCCTGCGTATGTATGTCGCTTTGTGCCGAGGAAACAAAATATCCGTATATCCTCGACGCTGTCGCGCAGTACAAGCAAAGTTATTCCGACACCAACGCTTTGCAGGTAATTTTCGAGACCGCTCGTTCCGATGATCACGAGGCGGTGGTCACACACTGCATGGCGATTTACACGCTACACATGGGCAAGGAGAACCGGGCGTCCGTGTGTCAGGGCGGCTATAAAGCGATTTTGACGCGCTACCCCGACTCTGACATCGCCCGGCAGATGCGGGCGTTGTCTCTGTTCCCGGATCCCTGCCCTACCTGCAAAGGGCTCGGCGTTGTACAAAAGCAGAGCGTCAGTGCATGTTCGTCCTGCTTAAACTCGGGGCAGTGCAACAAATGCGGAGGCACAGGCCGGGTGCGGCACGGAGGCGTCGGCCTGCGAGGGCCTGTGCCGCGGGGCAACCATATTCAAAGCTCAACCACATTCTATAACCCGGGCGGGAATGTCATTTACCGGTCACGCCAGAGAAACTACGCGCGCGCTTCAAGCGCACCTTCGGCAATTCCGCAAATTACAATTCCCTGCTCCAATTGCAGGGGAACCGGCCGGTGCCCGGTGTGTTACGGCGAACCCAAGAAAGCACGGATGGTAAACGTCCGTTGCCCCTCCTGCAACGGCGTTGCCAAAGGCATCAGTACAGCGGTAGCGGAAAGCGCGCTGGCGACTGTATGCGAAAACACCGCCAAACTCCTTAATATGGCCATAGATTGCGAGAACTCGTTTTTGGAAATCTGTGAAATGACTGATCTTTTCAAACAGCAGGAGATGCTTGCGGACGCGATAAAAAGACATGAGAAGGCTTTTAACCTCGATTTGCTGTTCGGCCTGAAAGACGAAGTCGACAAGCAGGCCGCCGGCTTGCGAAAAGAAGCTGAGGCGGCTGCCCAAAAAAAAATCACGGAACACAAGGCGCTTTTTGAAAAAATACGTGCGCTGTCCGACAAACAAATCGCTCTGGAAGAGATAAATGCCTTCCTGGCAGGAAAACCTGAATCCCCTCTGAAAAAAGATTTCGAGCTGCACGCCAAGGAACTTCATCAGAAACTGCTTAAAAAACAAAAAGCCGCCGCGAGAAAA
>JAKQBV010000038.1 GCA_029573925.1 bacterium | reverse complement strand
CCCTGCTCATACATTTTCGCAAGCCGTTCAGGGCCGGAACCTGAAAGTATCGGGTGTGTGCAAACAAGCAGAATGTCTCCGGCTTTGTGAGTTTCTTTGAGTTCCTTAACTCCGCTGTAGACAGTGCCTGCGGTATCTATCATGTCATCGACAATAATAATATTTCTTCCCTCGGCTTTTCCCAGAATCACAGTTTCCTCGATTTTTCTGTTTCCGGCCACAGAGTAATCCTTGAATTTCTCGGCGGCTATCAGTTCACACCCGCATTTCTGAGCGTAAAATTTCGCTCTTTGCAATCCGCCAAGATCGACGGATGCAAAAGCAAGATTGTCGGTGTTCTTCATCGTATCCGGATACAAATCATACAAAGCTCTGATTAAGTGTCTGGAAAAATACAGGTTCTCGAATTTGACGCCGCTGAAACAACCGTGAGTCGCGTCGGAATGAACATCTAGAGTCATTACAAGATTCGCTCCTGCCACGCCGAGAGTGTCGGCCACCAGACGGATGGAAAGAGGCTCCCTGTCTTTTCTCTTATGCTGTCTCGCCCTGAAAAAATTCGGCATTATTACAGTGACATATCCGTTGAACCCGTTGCTTCTGCGTATCGCGTCTACCGTTTCGGCAAGTTCCCAGAAGTTGTCGGCGGGGGATCTGTCGGACAACGGGTCGTCTATCAGTTGCACTACATAAGTGTCCGCGCCTCGAACGCTGTCCCCGATAATTGTGGTGAATTCGTTGTTGGAGAACATTTTTATTTCAGTGGACGCGAGATTCGTATCGAGTATCTTGGCGATTTTTTCCGCCAAAGGCCTTCCGCTCCGGCATGAAAACAACACTAATTTTCTGCTTAATTCCATCGTGGAAACCTCATTTCAACGTGTCAAAGCAAACTGATTATAAGACTTCAAAGAGACTCGTGCAAGCGACTTCCTGAACAATGCGAAATGATTCCTAAATTGTGTTATCGTGAGTATTATGAGGCGTATATCAGCGCGCCGACGGGGATTTTGTGCGACTTAAAATGGAGCTTTTCCACCTCGGCTCCGAGCGCGAAAGCCACTAATTCGGCAATATGAAAAACTGGAAATGTCCTAAGATCCGGTTTCTTTCTTTTTATCAGAGCTTGCCCGGAGTCGAATTGAGAGAAGCACGTGGGGCAGCATACCGCCAACGCGTCAATTTCAGCCTCGTTCATCCAATTGATTTTTTCGCTGGCGATTTCAAGCGACTCTTCGGTCAATCTGTTATTGATGCCGAGAGCGGCCCCGCAACAAAGGTCCTGTCGGTTGTATTCAACCGGCTCCGCTCCCGTAGCCTCGATAATAAGTTCCATAGAGTATGGCAAAGAATACCCGAGATCAAGTTTCTCATCTAGCATGATGTCGGAAGGGCGGAAATAGTGACAACCGTAATGAGTCGCTATTTTGATTCCAGTGAGAGGTCTTTTAAGTCGTTTTTGAATGAGGTCTAATATGTCATTCCTCGCAAGAAGTTCGGGAAGCTGAAAAATCTTCATTGAGCCTTTGAACTCTTTTCCGTGGCTTGCGAGTATGTCGTGAACGAAAAGCCTTTTCTTTTCATCCATCGAAAGTATATGGTTCGTCTCCCGCAAAGTGTTGGCGCAACCTGAACACAGAGTCGCGATATCTAGATTCTTTTCTTCAGCCAGACAAAGGTTGCGCGCGGCAAGCGCGAGCCATGCGTCGAAGTGAACGGTTTTCAGTCCGGTGGGGGCTGGGCAGCAGCCGAATTTGACATCCTCAAGCTCTATGTCCAACGCGCGCGCCAGTTCCCGCATGGCCGCTTCCATGCCGGGATATTTAATTGGAATCACACAACCTGTGAATAGCGATATTTTCATTTCAAATCCAGAATTTCGTCCAGTCCGGCTTCTTTGAAAATCTTCCTGATTTCCGCCGTGTCGGGACGTTTTAAGGGAGCAAGTCCGAGTTCAGTTCTTACTCTGTCTGATCGCGGCGTGGCTTGAATCGACCATCCGGTTTCCGCCATCAATGTCATCGCCGCCTTCATAGTATCGGGCAAATTTCCTTTTTTCGCCGCAAGATTCTGTATGTGCGTCAGAAGCCCGCTTATTGTTATGTTGTGCGGGCATCTTTCTTGGCACGCATGGCATGTCGCGCAGTTCCAAATCTCCTTCATCCCCAGAACTTCGTCCTCTTCGCCGTAAAGGATGTATCTGAGAATTATTTCGCGCGGACTGAACCCTTCCACGACGCGCGCAACAGGACAACTGCCTGTGCAGATGGCGCACTGAAGACATTTATAGAACTCTTCTTTTTCAAAAAGATCGAGCGCTTTTCCCATATCTCAGTCTGCCGCGCGTCTTGTCACGCGTTAACCTCGGACGCTCCCCGCCGGAGTTTTTCAAGCCGTTTTCTTTCTCGGTCTCCGAAATACTTCATCGCATTTTTAATTTCCTCGGAAGGAATGGTTTTCAACTTCTTAGACATAGAGTTGATTTTTTCCTGAAACCGCTGGCCTTCCGCCGCGCTTACCCACACAAGTTCTAGTCGGCTCGGGTCAAGCTCCGCCTGTCGCATGATTCTGCGCGTTTTGTTGAACCTCTTTTCAGCGTGGGTGTTAGCGTCGATATAATGGCAATCCCCTATATGGCAG
>JAKQBV010000073.1 GCA_029573925.1 bacterium | reverse complement strand
CGCGGGGAGTCAAGGGCGAGCGAAGCGAGTTCATCGAAGACCCTTGACGCCTCGTGTTCGAGGTTTAGCGCCTCTTCCGTCCGGTTTCAAGTCCAGCTATACTACATATTGGGGCCACCCACTCGATTTCCGGATGCCCCTAATTTTTAGAATGCTATGAGTTTTTCGCAGGTTTCTTACGGCAGGCGGTTTTTGAGTCTTCTTTTTTTGTGTCAGGTTTGACTCTTGAGACGGGGTTGCGCGTCCAGAATTTCCGGATTGTTTTCCATGCGGGTTTTATTTTCTTTTTCTTTGCCATTCGGTATCTACCGTATCTGCGAAGCATTTAACCCTAATTCTAATGATGGATTAGGGTTTAATTGCGCGCGGCTATGCGGGGCTGTTAGCCGGGATTGCCGCCCTGCCCCGATTCTTTTTTCAGCATCGCCACGTCGAACGCGTGGTCGAGGCATTTGACTTCGCCGCCGCCGGATGAGACGGAGAAGCGTTTGTTGCATGTGGCGCGGTACGCGCAGTTGGAGCAAAGTTTGACGGTCGGTTGTTCTGTTTGGCTCATTGTGTTTTTCTCCTTGCGACGTCCGGTTCAGCGGAGGATGCCGATGCGGCCGGGGGGCCAGAAGCGGAAAAATGCTTTGGCCTGCACGTCCTTCTTCGGGAGGAACCCCCATTTGTGTCCGTCGTGGCTGTTGCACCTATTGTCGCCAAGCGCCAGAAGCATGCCTTCGGGGACTGTCCTGATCGGAAAATCGTCATAGTTCGGGCAGACGCGCAGTCCGTTCTTCAGATATGGCTCGTCGAGCGGTTTGCCGTTCAAGAAGATTTTTCCTCCGAACACGCCCACCGCGTCGCCTTCGACGGCTACGGCGCGCTTAAGGTAGGAATAATCGAAGTCTTTGTTTTTGTTGAAGCGGGTTGAGAGGGTTCCGGGGGCGAGAGGCTGCATTGTCCGGCGCACTTCGGGGGGAGGGATGAAAGCGATGATGTCGCCGCGCGCCGGGGCGGACAGCCTGTATGTGATTCTGCTGCCGAAGACGCGGTCGCCCGGCTCGATTGTCGGCTCCATCGAGCCGGTGGGGATTACATACGCCTGAACGAGAAAAGTTTTTATCAACAGAGCGAGAACAAGGGCGACGGCGATGGATTTCGCCCAGTCCCAAGCTTCCTCGGCGGCGCGGCGCGCGCGGTTTTTTTGTGTTTCCGAAGATATCGGCGCGGCTGACTGACGGTTGGGATGGCTATCCTCTAAGAAAAGAGCGAAAGCCGTGTCTGGCGCTTCGTGAGGCTGGATGGTCGGGTTTTCGGATTGTCCTTCCGTCGGCTCAGAGGCCGGGGCGTCTCGATGTTGTTCTTCCGAATCCATGCTTAAACCTCGAATAGGGCCGAAGGGAGAGCAGGCATCAACCGGGGATGACGGCGCGGAGCGGTCTCGCTCACAGCCTGACGTGGTAAAGGTAATTTCCGCGCTGAACGATGATGAAAACGGATTCGAGAACTGAAGCGATGAGAGTGGCTTCCCTGAAGTCGTCCATGTTTTCAATCGAGCGGTTGCCGACCTGCCTGATAACGTCGCCGGGTTCGATGCCGATTTTGTCGGCGGGGCCTTTGGGATCGACGCGAGTGACGACGACGCCGGATGCCCTGTTGCCGAGTCGGTATTTCAATCGCGCGGCCTGATCGATGTCGTCGAGAGCCATGCCGAGGAGTTCGCGTGAAAGGGTGTCAGCCCTGTCCAGAGGCATGCCCGCCATTTTCATGTCCGTTTTTTTCCGGGAGCCGTCGCGCACGTATTCTATTGTCGCCGAGTCGCCCACGAGGTAAGAGCCGATTATCTCTACGAAGTTGCTCATGGAGGCGACTTGCCGATTGTCTATTTTTGTGACGATGTCGCCGGATTTGAAACCCGCGCGGGACGCCGGGCTGTCCGGAATGACGTCCGCCACGAGCGCGCCGGCGGGGGAATCCATGCCCATGCGGCGGGCGAGTTGGGCCGAAAGTTCCTGCATCCGAAGGCCGGTCCAGGTTTTTTCTATTCTGCCGAATCGTATGAGGTCGGCCACGGCGCGCATCGCCCTGTTGATGGGAATGGCAAATCCGATGCCCTCGGCGTTGGCGTAAATGGCGGTGTTGATGCCGATGACCTCGCCTGCGAGGTTGACTAGAGGTCCGCCGCTGTTGCCGGGGTTGATCGAGGCGTCGGTCTGGATGAAGTCGTTGAACACCCTGCCCTCGTCCGTTTTCATCGAGCGGCCCACCGCGCTGACCACTCCGGTGGTGACGGTCTGGTTAAGGCCGTACGGGTTGCCTATGGCAATGACGGTTTCGCCAATCATAAGAGCGTCAGAATCGCCGGTGCGCGCTGCGGGAAGGTCTTTCTTGAGGTCGACTTTGAGGATGGCCAAGTCGAACTTCGGGTCGGCTCCAATTATCTTTGCTTCAGCCTCGGAGCCGTCGGGCATCGTTATCTGGATGCGGGACGCGCGCATTACGACGTGGTCGTTCGTGAGGATGTATCCCTTGGGGTCTATGACGACGCCGGAACCGAGCGTCTGAGTCTGGTATCTCTGGGTTGGCATGCCGTCGAAAAATCTATCGAAGAAGTCGTTGAAGAACTCGTCGCGGAAAGAGCCGCCGAAGGGATTGACGCGGCGCTCCATGATTTTTTCGGTGCTGATGTTGACCACCGCCGGGCCGACCCTTTCAATGGCTGCGACGACTGGGGTGCGGCGCAGAGCCAGCGCGGCTTCGGGAGAGATGTCTGACGCGCCCGCGAACGCGGTGGACAGAGAGAGGCGTTCCGCCGCTCTCGAACCGCCTTTGATTCGGCTGCAAGCGGCCATTCCCATTGCGAAAGAGAGAATCAGAAGGGAAACGAAAAACAGGATGTTTCGAGTCTTTGAAACTTTTGAGGAGCGCATGGTTTAGTTGTCCGCGTTCTGTCCGGCCTGAATCAGCCCACGAAGCGTCTTGAGCATTTCCTTTGCCCGCTCGTCGCCGAGGTCCATCGCTTTCTTTGCGTCGTGGACCGCGTCGAGGATATTGCCGAGACGGTAGTTTGCGACGGCGCGGTTCCTGTAATAAAGAGGGACATTCGCATTGCGGGCAATCGCCTTGTCGAGCCATTCCACAGCCTGAGCGTATTCATTCTGCTTGATAAGATAAACGCCGAAATTATTGTAAGTGCCCGAATTGTCGAGCAGGGGCTCGTCCTCTTTTGTGAAATATGTCGTCTGCTTTTTCGGTTCTTCTTCGGTTTTTTGAGATACCGGCCTCGTTGTGTCGGGTTTAGCGGTTTCCGTCAGAGGAGACACTATGCCGAGTTTCTTTGAGGCTTCCACAACGCCTTTGCGGGCGTATTCGTTGGCCGGATCGATGGCAAGGGCGGCGGCGTAGTGCTCAAGCGCGCGGTGATAGCTCCTGTCGATAAAAAAACTGTTCGCCTTGTATACGTGCCGTTCGGCGGTCCACTCGCCGCCTTCGGGCGGCGCGTCGGTTTTCGGGGGGAT
>JAKQBV010000016.1 GCA_029573925.1 bacterium | reverse complement strand
TCCTGCTCGCGCGCAGTATAGCGCGCACGTCAGACCCGCCGGCCCTGACCCTATTATCACAACGTCATACCTTCCTGTTTGAATGCCATGTGTCAACCGTTTCCCTTGCTATCGAAGCCGCGCGTTCGCGGGCATGTGTCGTCAGAGCGCTATAATTACTTTTCTGTTGGAAAGAAATTTTCCGTGTTTTTCAGCCTCAAGAATCGCCTTTGCGTCTTCATCCGAAATAAGGATGTCGCCTTTGAAATGGCCCGTCGCGCCGACAGCCTTTATCACCAGCGGCTCCGTTCCGATGTTTGCCTTCTGTTCCTTTGCTTCATCGACTGAACGCGCGTACCTGATAACGTCTTTGCCGTCGATGTCCTTGTAAGTGTTCATTTCCTTGTCGAAACCGTGAAGGATTTTTCCGTCGGAAGTGACGATGTTCGGCGAGAGGGTTCTTTTCGCGCCAACCTCCGTCGCGTCTATGATAAGCCCTGTGTAGACCACGGGATCCAGCTTTTCCATTATAAGCTTCATGACAGGCTCCGGGATGGAGTCCTGAGAATAAGCCTGAGAGGGAAGTTGTCGCACGGCAACCTTCTCAGAAACGGCGGGCTCGCTTGCGGCCTGTTTCAGTAAAGTTCCGTCAAAAGATATTCCATCAAGAGAGATGAGATATTCGAGTCGGGCGCGGTCGAGAGCCTCTCCGGAGTATGCGCGCACGGACGCGTCGTCTATGTAGACGTCTTTGAATGTTTTTTCGCCGGATACGGAAACCAACGGAACATTCTTCCACGCGCCGGAAACTTTTTTCGCTCCGGTGTCCGACGTCTCGATTTCCCTGAATATCCACATGCCGGACGCAAACTCGTATGAAAGAAACGAGACCGCGCCGGTGGAGAAAGATTTGCCGGGAGCTGGCGAAGCCGGTTTCACATGTATGCCCACCTTCTTTTCAGCGTTGCCGCAAAGCGATTCGAATACCGATACGATTTCTTTCTCGGAGTCGGACGAGGCGGCGAAAACAGGCGCTGCCATAACAGCGGCAAAAAGCGCGAGCGCCGCGACCGCCGATGTGTTGATTATTCTTCTCATTGAATATTCCTCCATGGATTCTTTTCAAATTGTTTGCGGCGCGGCATTATCGCGCCGGTTGCTTTGTGATAGAGATTATTTAGCCACCGTTTTTTCGTGAATCATCGGCAGAAGGCTCGTCCTGTCTTTAACCGAGTCCGACACCTGTTCGGCCTGATACCTGTAGTTGAAATCGCCGAGAGAAACGAAATACGTTCCGTCGCCCCCGTTCACGGTGTCCGCCTTCGGGAATCCCTGTTCGCGCAGAACGTCGCGCAAGATGTCCGCCCTGACCTTGCTGTCGGTGTATCCCACGCGCACAGAGTACCACATGGCCGCCGCCGGGTCGTTGATGGATTTCGGATCGACTTTTTCGACAGCGGGCGGAGGCTCGACAAGTCTTCCGGGAGCCGGAACGGTCACATTGGGAAGAAGCTCCGATGGAACCGGGCGCGCCGCTTGTTGCACCCTATTTATGGTCACAGAGGTTTTCTCGGATTTAGCGGGAGTTGGGCGAACTGCGGGTTGGGGCGGGGCGGGGCTGGGTTGCGCTGGTTCCCGGCGCGGTTCCGCCGTCGAAACGGGTTGCCGTTCCGTTTCGGCTTGGGCTGGCGGCATGATTTCTCCCGTCTCAGGCGCGGCGGCGACTTGAGCCTGCTCGACATGTTCGCGCGAAAGCGTTTGATGCGCCGCCGTCATTTCAGCGGGCGCGATTCCCGCTCGGTCTGCGATACTCGAAAAAACTATCGCAGCCGCCGCGAACACTGCAAGCGCTATCGCTATGCCCTTTGCGCTTATTCCGTCTTTTCCGGGGTGAACCTTTTCAGACATTTCGACCCTGTCAGTCGGCTTCTTCTTTTTCTTTGCTTGTTTTAGACTGTACTCCGCTGCGATCCAATCTGACGACAACATCTTTGGCGATCTTTACCCGAAGGCTGCTTTTTCTGACCTCGGTTATTTCGCCGTAGATTCCGCTGTTGAGCAAAACCTTGTCGCCAACCTTAAGCGATTCCAGCATCTCTTTTCTTTTCTTCTGCTGAACGCTCTGGGGGCGGAGCAGTATGAAATAAAAAATTGCTATGAAGCCGACAATCATCACTAGGTTCACTATCTGGGGGTTATTCATTGACGCCTCCGTCGTTGAGCTTTGCCTCGAAATCCCGCTTGAAAGAAACGAATCTATTTTCGAGAATCGCCTTTCGGGCGAGAGCCATCATTCTAGCATAAAAGGCGAGATTGTGAAAAGATGTTATCCGGGCGGCCATAATCTCGCCGGACATAAAGAGATGCCGCACGTAAGCGCGGGAGAAATTGCGGCAGCACGCGCCGTCGCATTCGGGGTCGATCGGGCCGTCGTCTCGGGCGTGCGCCGCGTTGCGAAGATTAATCCTGCCCCGCGATGTGAATGCGGCGGCGTTTCTTCCCATCCGGGTCGGCAGCACGCAATCGAACATGTCTATGCCGCGTTCCACCGCGTCCAGTATGTCCATCGGCATTCCTACGCCCATGAGGTATCTGGGTTTATCACACGGCAGGAGCGGGGCGGCGAACTCCACAGTGTCGAGCATCGCGCCGCGTTCCTCCCCGACGCTGAGGCCGCCAAGCGCGTGCGCGTCGAAATCCATTTCGAGGGTTAACTCCGCAGACCTGCGCCTCATTTCGAGGTCCGTTCCGCCCTGAATAATAGGAATGAGAATCTGGTGGGATTTGAGAGGGACGGAGCGGCAGCGTCGCAGCCATGCGGCGGTGCGAGCGACCGCTGCCTCCAGTTTTTTTCTGTCCGAGTCGCCCGGAGGGCATTCGTCCAGCGCCATGACCATGTCCGCGCCTATAGCTCTCTGTATCGCCATGCTGTCTTCGGGCCGGATGAAATGCGACGACCCGTCGAGATGCGATTTGAACGTCACGCCCTCGTCAGTGAGTTTTATCATCCCTTTGAGGCTGAAAATCTGATAGCCTCCGCTGTCAGTGAGCGCCAGTCCGTCCCACGCCATGAACTTGTGGAGTCCGCCCATCGATTCCACAAGTTCGTGACCGGGACGCAGATAAAGATGATACGCGTTCGACAGTATCACTCTAAAACCAAGTTCGCGCAGTTCTTCGGGCGAGAGGCCTTTGACGGTGGCCTGCGTGCCTACCGGCATGAACGCCGGAGTCAGGAAACTGCCTCTCGGCAGTTCGACCGCGCCCGCGCGGGCCGCTCCTTCCGTTCCTTCAATCTTAAACTTCAAGAGGATCGTTCTCCTTTAGAAAATTGATGAATGCCGCGATGTCCGGCGCGGGCGGCGCGGTGAAGCTTACAGTCTCGTTGGTTCTCGGATGTCTGAAAGAAATCTCGCGCGCGTGAAGCGCCTGTCCCTGAAGCCGGTCGAGGGCGTCCTGAAAAGCCGCTCGTCTATCCCCGCGAAGCTCCTGCGTTTTAAGAGAGCCGCCGCCGTACGCGCCGTCGCCTGCGATAGGGCATCCTATGTGCGCCAGATGCACCCGTATCTGATGCGTGCGCCCGGTCAGAATCTTTACGTCAATCTCGGAAAAATGCCCGAACTTTTCTTTCGTTTCGTATAACGTTATCGCGTCCCTTCCATCCTTTTTCGCCACGCACATCTTTTTTCGGTCTCTCGGATTGCGAGCGATGAGCGTTTCGATGCGGCCGGAACTTTTCGACGGCGCGCCGTGCGCGACCGCGGTGTACTTCTTGGTCGTCTCTCTGAGTTTTATCTGTTCGGCGATATGGTTGTGCGCGAAATCGGTTTTTGCCACCACCAGCAAACCGGAAGTGTCCTTGTCTATCCTATGAACGATTCCGGGCCGGGCCACTTCGTTTATGCCGGAAAGGCTGTCGCCGCAATACTTCAGCAGGGCGTTTACAAGCGTTCCGGTGGATTGATTCGGCGCGGGATGAACCGTCATTCCTTTTGGTTTGTTGACGACTATTATATCGCCGTCCTCGAAAATGATGTCCAATGGGATGTCTTCCGGAACAATGTCGGAAGGTTGAAGCGGCGGAAGGGAGACCCTTATCCAATCGCCGGGCCGGACGGATTTTGAAGGTTTCGCCGCCACGCCGTTCAGAGATACGGAGTCGGTTTTTATCAGCCTTTGAATGTGGCCACGAGAAAGAGTTGTCAGGCGTTCCTTAATAAACATGTCGAGCCGGGAACAGTCGGCTTCAGCCTGAAACTCATGTTCTCGATCTTCGAGATTCTCATCGTCCAGTTGATTGACATGCGGCGATTCGGAACACATGAGTTCAGCGTTTCCCCTTGTTTTTCTTCTTCTGTGGGGCGGACGCGGAGGAGCCTTTGGTATTCTTTGGCGGGTTTGAGTTCTTTTTGTTATTTTTAGCGGGAGGCGCGGCGACAGGTTTCGCGGGCCTCGTATAGATAAATATCCCTGCGGCAATCAGAGGGATCGACACAAGCTGCGCTATGGTTATCGTTCCGATGACTGCCACGCCGGTGTTCCCGGAGCGGAAAATTTCTGTGATGAATCTCAGAATCGCGAAACCGATGAGATAGAACGCTACCATGTCCCCGTCTTTCCGCTTGAACCGTCTGAGGGCGAACATCGCGCCGAGCAGGACGAAATGCAGGAAAGAGTCGTAAAGCATCGCCGGGTGGCGGGGGAGACTGTCGCCGAGCGAGGGAAAAACCACGCCGAAAGGCCCGTTCCACGGCGCTCCGTAACAGCACCCGTTTAGGAAGCATCCCCATCTTGCGATTGCCGAACCGAGAACAAGAGGCGGAGCCGCCGCGTCGCACAGCGCCGCGATGGAATATTTCTTTCTCCAACCGAACAGCGCAAGCCCCGCAAAGCCTCCGATGACTCCGCCGTGCTGCGAAAGCCCGCCTTCGTATATCTTCAACGCCCCAAGCGGGTCGGTGGAATAGTCGCCTATCGACAACAAGATGTACATAATGCGCGCGCCGATTATGCTGGAAATAATTATGTAAATCGTCATGTCCAGCATGTCGTCGGAAGAGAACTTGTAGCGGCGGCCTTCTCTTATGAGCAGCGCGAGGCCGAACAGAAAAGCCACCGCGAGCATCACGCCGTAAGCGTGAATATGCAACGGCCCGACCGTCCTGCCGAGAATCTCCATCTGAGGAAAAGAAAAGAATATTGGATGCATATAACTCCGGAGCCGGGCGGTTAAAGCTCGGCGATGCGCCGGGCGAATTCCGCCGCGCTCTTTTCAAAGGAGGACGCGCTGTCCCCCGCGACGATTTTTCCTATCATCAATCCCCTGACGCCGCATCTTGCCAGCAGCGCGATTTCGTCGGGTTTAATGGCTTTTTGTGTCGGAACGACAACCGCGCCCGCGAACGCCGCCGCTATCCTCGAATACGCCGCGAGGTCGGACGCAAACAGCGGCCTGCCGTATTCCTCATGTTTCACTATGGAAGCTTCGAGCAGCCCGACTCCCAGCGAAGAATATCTTTCCGGCTCCCATTCCCGCCAGTCCGGACCGAGCGCGACCATTGCCTCTATTCCTTCGACTTTGAGATATTCCGCAGGCATGTCGCTAGCGTAAATGTCGTAAAACGCGATTCCCATTTCCGCGAGAGCTTCAAGTTCAAGCGCGGTCGCCGCCGTTGCCGCGCCCGGCATTATTCCGACGGGGATATCGACGGCGGCCAGCGTTGCCTCGATGCCTGCGCGCTCCTCTTCGAAAGAGCCAAAACACGCGCCGCTCGCCGCGTGGCGGACGTTCAGATGTATCTTTATCATGTCCGCTCCGCCGGCTTGCGCCGCAACCGCAAGCCCAACGTCATTAGCCGGCAGGCTCGCTATAAGAGCCATCTTTTTTGATTTAAAGATTTCCCTGACCGCTTCAGGCCCTTTTTCGGCGCTCGGCATGTTATCCTCTCCCGTTCGGAAACAACGATTCAACTCTGTCGAAACTCATATTTATCTGACCGCGTATGAAAATTATCGCTATCATCGCTATGACTGCGGAAGGAACAAGGTAGGTCAGGTCCCCGGCTATGAATCCCCATACCAGAGCGAGCAGGGGGACGGTCTCAAACATCCCCAGAGATATCAGTCCTGTGGTAAAGACATATTGCGCGGCTTCGTCCGCGCCGTCTTTCTTCTGAAAAGCTGCGTCGTTCAATCTTAAATGGGGAAACACGAATCCGGCGATAAAAACCAAGGCTCCCGTCGCCAGCATCGCCTTCATTAGCAGAGAGTTTCCGGACGCAAACGCGCTTATCGCCCCGCCTTTGATGAAACTGTGACCGATAATCACATAAATAGCCGGAGCGACAAGCTCCGCCGCCCACACTATTCCGAAAGCTTTTCTCGGAGTTCCGATTTCCTTCATATTCATAAATTGTCATTCCTCGCCGACTCAACCGACAGTCGAACTATATGATAAGATAAACGCTCTCAATTTAATAGTCGCTGGAATGATTCAAAATATGTATGTTTGGGAAAATTAGTTCATCAAATAATCAAGATAATTGATGAAATCTATTCGATCAGGCGATGGCGGAAAAGCTGTCGCGGAGTTTCTGAAGGCTTTCTTTGCGGGATTTTATCTCTGCGCGGTCGCTGCGGAGTTGTTTCATTTCATCGTTAACAGTTTTCTCAGCGTTTCCGACCGTGTATTCCTCGTTTTTTTCGTTTTCGAAAGATGTCATTTCCAGAAGGAAAATTATTTCAAGGATGCTTTTGATTAGCTTGTCGTCCAATCTGTCGTCTGCGGCCATAGTACGGACAAGTTTAGAGTAGTGGTCTCTGAGGTCGCGGGATATGTG
>JAKQBV010000009.1 GCA_029573925.1 bacterium | reverse complement strand
TCCCGCGCTTTCCCGCATAGTAATACACCGCCAGCGTCAGCGGAAGAAAAACGAATATGAACACATAAGAGTTAAATAACAATTTCCGGTTCCAGCAACCGAGCCGAGAAACGTTCAGCCCGAAATATTTACATTATTCTGATGAATAGCGGACTATATTGCAATCAACTCACATTCGCAACAACACAATCCTCAAAAGACCCACATTGAGGTTATCGTTCGAAATACGGTTTTTTGAAGAATATTCGAAGGCATTCAAATCTGACCTTGTCGATAATCAGGCGTCACAAATCATCGCCGAGCCGCTTTGAAAAATATTTCACGTCCTCATCGCATGAGTAGCCCATGCCGTTGAACAGGGAGATTGAATCTTTGTTTTGGTCTGAAATCAAAGCGGAATAAACAGGAAGGCCTAATTTCTCGAATTCAACTTCCAAAGTTTTTACGAGAGCCAAAGCCACGCCTTTGTTTCTATGCGAAGGCTCCACCGCCAGCCTGTTGATCCATCCTTTGCGGGAATCATGGCTGCCTACGGCCACCCCGATGATTTCACCGCTTTGCTCGGCGACGAGCATCAATCCGCCTTGCGCTTCGAGCTGTTTTTTGAACGATTCTTTCGAGTCGCGGCCCGCCTGCCGGAAAATCAGACCCGCGCGACGCCAAAGTCCGACGATAGCTTCATAATCGCCGATTCTCATTTCCCTTATGCTCAAGCGGTCAGACTCCATTGCATGAGTTTATAGAAATGCGGCAGATAAGGCAATAATGAAAAAAGCGCCCGGAGGAAACACCGCCGGGCGCTTCATTGCCTTCAGAAAATCAGGACAATAAATAAGTCCTTTATCGCTGCTATCAAAGAACTTCCACGCACATCGTCTTGCCCATGCCGCCGCCCACGCAAAGAGAAGCGAATCCCTTCTGGAGAGAGCGTTTCTTCAATTCGTAAATCAGGCTTATAACGATGCGGGCGCCTGTGCATCCTACCGGGTGGCCGAGCGCCACTCCGCTGCCGTTCACGTTGGTGATGTCTCTGTTCAGCCCAAGAAGTTTTTCACAGGCTAGATACTGAGCCGCGAACGCCTCGTTCACTTCGATGAGTTGCGCGTCTTCGAGCTTCCAGCCAGCGCGTTCGAGAGCTTTCTTCGTCGCCGGAACCGGGCCGTATCCCATCAATTCAGGCTCAACGCCCGCCGCAGCGTGAGACACTATTCGAGCCATCGGCTTCAATCCGAGTTTTTCGGCTCTGGATGCGCTCATCAGAATAACCGCGCAAGCTCCGTCGTTTATTCCGGACGAGTTGCCCGCCGTGACCGTTCCGTCCTTCTTGAACGCGGGTTTAAGTTTAGAAAGCGACTCCATCGTTGTTTCCGGCTTCGGGTGTTCGTCGGTATCTATAACTTTTTCGCCTTTCTTATCTTTGACGACAACCGGAATGATTTCGTCTTTGAAACGGCCTTCTTTTATGGCGTTTGCCGCGCGCATCTGGCTGGTCAACGCCAGTTCGTCCTGCTCCTCGCGCGAGATGTTGTATTTTTCGGCGAGGTTCTCAGCAGTGATGCCCATCATGAAGCCGCCGAGCGGGTCAGTCAGGCCTTCGGTGAGCGCGTCGGTGGCCGTGACGTTTCTCATCCGGGCTCCCCATCTCATGTCCTTCAGCACGTACGGAACGTG
>JAKQBV010000619.1 GCA_029573925.1 bacterium | reverse complement strand
CGTCGAGGCGGCGGCAAAGGCTTACATCACAGCCATAAACAAACTGATTTTCTGGCGCAAAGCTCACAAGGAGAAAAAACAGGATAGCCGCGGCGAACATTCGACATCCAAGTCAAAAAGCGGGAGCGCGAAAATCTCCGTAAAGTGAAAGCTACAAATCATAGTTCTACGCGCGAACGCCTGACGGGAACAAGGATATGAATTTATGAAAAAAATCAGAGTTATCGTGACAGGGGCCTGCGGAAGAATGGGGCTTGAGTGCGTTCGGGCCATCTCCGCAGAGAATGATTTGGAGCTGACAGGCGCGTTCGACGCTCAAGGAGCCGGCAAAGACATCGGCGAGCTTGCCGGCATCGGCCCAAATGGCGTAATAGTTTCCGATTCCCTCGGAAGCGTTCTCAAATCAGCCAAACCCGATGTGGCGGTTGACTTCACAATAGCACAAGGGTTCGGCGCGCGCGCTACGACTATTCTGAAATCAGGGACGCGTCTTGTGTCCGGAACGACAGGTATAGACGCCGCGACAATCAAGAAACTCGAAAAGATCGCCGCTGAAAAGAAATTGTGCGTTCTTCTCGCTCCCAACTTTGCTGTGGGAGCGGCGCTCATGACTCAGTTCGCTCAAATGGCTGCTGAACGGATGAGCGAGTGCGAAATAATCGAGATGCACCACAACCGAAAACTTGACGCTCCTTCAGGAACCGCGATGGACACAGCAAACAAAGTCGCTGAAGTGTACGCAAAAAGCGGCATCCGCGTCGATCCGACGAAAACAATTAAACTTGATGGCGCAAGAGGAGGCAGTCTGGGCGGCGTGTCGGTTCACAGCGTTCGTCTCCCCGGATTCCTCGCAAGCCAAGAAGTGATTTTCGGAGCGCCCGGTCAGACCCTGACCATCAGGCACGACACCATATCAAGGGAATCCTTTATGCCGGGAGTCATTCTGGCGATAAGAAACGCGTCGCGCATTAGAAAATTGGTGGTCGGTTTGGAAAACATTCTCTGACGAAAAGAGTGGCCATTGCCGCATGAAACCTGAAAATCTGCTGTTTGCCGCGATTGGGTTTATAGACGAGGCTTTGGACAACACAGCCGCTCTTTTAGAGGAGTTGATTGAGCGAGGTCGGCTGAAAAGCGTCGATTCGAAAGGAATGCTCGATAGAATCGTCGAAAGAGCGCAAGGCGAAAAGCGCGAAGCCGATGAAATTGTCGGAGAGATAGCCGCAGACGCCAGAGAAACATCCGGTCTTGCGGGACGCGGCGATATTGAAAGATTAATGAGCAAGCTGGCTCAACTTGAGGAACAGCTTGCTGAAATAAAAAAAACCGGCGACGCTGAAAAGGCAAGAAAAGCATGAGACTAGGCATAGCGACAAAAGCGATTATCGTCCTGTTGGCGGTCATTGCCGCCGCGACCGCCGCTTGCGCTCTTTTCACTCAAAACGCCATGCTGGATCATTACCTCAGAGTGAGAAACGACCATTTGGCTTCTGTAGCGTCAGCAGTGGATGAGCTTATATCTTCAGACATCAAGGAAGCTTCGACTCCGGATTTCTCCAGAATGATAGACATCCTCTCGCTGCGAAACCCTGAGAGAATCATCATCTCGGACATGAAAGGTTTGATACTGTTCGATTCAAGAAGAACGAGGACAGGCTCCAACCTCGATTTGGACGAAGAGATGCGAATCAAATCGGACTCTGACGCCGGCATTTTATTATTAAGGACAAGCGAAAATCTGAAAGCCGTATACCTGCGCCCGAAACAAGTTTTCCGGCTGCTCGACAGTTCGGAGGATGTTTCACTTGTATATTACGCGCCGATCCGCGCTAACGGCGGAATCGCCGGGCAGGCTATAGTGTCCGAGTCGGTGGCAAAACTCGGACCAATCATCAGGTTGACCCGCAACAGGCTTATCGTCTTCATGTCGGCTCTATTTATCGTAATGGGAGCAGCCGTTTTTTTCCTTGTGAACAAATCAGTCGCGACTCCTATATTGAAGCTGGCCGATTTGACTAAAAGAATAGCGCGGAAAGATTTTCAAGAAAGAGTCGATTTCCGAACCAGCGACGAAATTTCTTATCTCGGAAGAAGTTTCAACACGATGGTGTATAACCTAGAAAAAATGGTGCGAGAGATCGAGGAGCAGAACGAAGGGCTTATTCATCTTTCCGGCGAGTTGGAACTGCGCAACGAGGAGCTTAATAAAAAACAGCGCCTCATCGAATATGATTTGAGGCTTGCTCACAGGGTGCAACAAGAGCTTCTTCCGCAGACCTACCCTCGGATCGAAGGCGTGCTGATCAGCGCGGCAAACTTTCAAGTCGGAGAAATCGGCGGGGACTGCTTCGATTTCTACAAGTTGGACGACTACAGGCTGGGCGCGTTTATAGGAGACGTCTCAGGAAAAGGAATAGCAGCAGCGCTGGTTATGGCGATGTCGACAATTCTTTTCAGCCAGCTTAAAGACCGTCTTGACGAGCCGTCGGTGATTCTCGGCCGCGTCAATGAAATAATGTACCGTCATTTCGGCAGCCAGCATTCGATTTACCTCACCTGTTTCTTCCTCATTCTGGATTCGCGCAACATGAAGCTTTCGTATTCCTGCGCGGGGCACACGCCCCCTCTCCTCTTCAGACCCTCGACCGGCGAAATATTCAACCTCGAAGCGGAAGGCTTCGGCCTCGGAATGTTCAACAATGTGGCTTACGAACAGAAAACTATCGATGTCATGCACGGCGACAAGATTATTCTTTATACGGACGGCGTCACCGACTGCAGAGACTCCGACGGACAGATGTTCGGGCATGAACGGCTTGTGGAAATGGTTAAGATGAATCCTGATTCTAACACATACAGGCTGACACATTTCATAGTAGAGGAACTGGGCGAGTTCGCCGGAGCCGCAGCGAGACAGGACGACCTTACTTTGCTCATCCTCGAATTGGAGAACGACAAGAAATGAAATCGCGATTCTGGAGCGTAATGCTAGCGGCGTCGATGTCGCTTGCCGCCGCTTCAGCGGTCAGCGCGGATATCGGCGACCCATCATCTGACGACGCGCCTCCTTTCATGTTTGATGAAACCGACCCTTTCTCGCTCGACAACGACAGAGGCGCGCCCGGAAGAAAAACTGAACCGAGAGAGATTCAACAATTCAACGCGCCATCCGACCCGGCCGAACATCCGGGATTCGCAAAAGATATCTACCTGAGAGCCGTAGAACTCCATCTCGCAGGAAACATCCAAGAATCAATCGAGTTTTACAAACGCGCGATAATGCTGGACCCCGACTCAGCAGCCTACCACGCGGACCTTGGCGAAGCCTATCGTGGAATGGGAATGACCAGAGAGGCAATAATCGAGTTCGAAACAGCAGTCCAATTGAATCCTAAACTTGCGAATGCGCTAACTACTCTCGGCGTGATATACGACCGCGAAAACCTTCCCCACAAAGCTATTGAGTATCACAGACAGGCTTTGCGCCTTGAGCCGAACAACTATGTGGCTCTTAACAACATCGGACATGCCTATGACTCTCTAGGGCTGGTCAGAGCCGCTATTATCAATTACCGCAAAGCTATCGAAATCAATACTGAATTCACCGCCGCGTACGTAAATCTGGCAGACACCTATTTGCGCGTCGGACAGGTCGCGGATTCGATTGAAATTTTGAAAAAAGCCATTTCAATCGCAGGCGCGGAAAATATTAAAACCGGAATGTATCACAATTTGCTCGCGGAAGCGTACGCTCTTCAAGCCAGATATGCCGAGTCGTTCGAAACTCTAAAAATCGCGATTTCCATTGAACCGTCGAATCAGGACGCGCAGAGAAATTTTTTCTATGTCTTCGACAATCTCGCAAAAGAAGCCTTGCGGGCTGGAAAAGCCGAATCCGCAGACGCATATCTTTCTCAGGCGAAAAGAATCGTCGGCTCAGGGAACCCGCGCATGGCGTTGTTCTATAACAGCATCGGAACGGCATACATGCAAAACAAAATGTGCAAGGAAGCTTCAGAGGCTTTCGAAAATGCGGCTGCTCTGATTCCGACCGAACAGGAGTTTATCAAAAATCTGGAAGACGCGCGGGGGTGTTCGGGTGGCTAAAGCGGTCAAAGTGCGAGCTTTCGGCGGCGCGCCCGCAGTGGACTTTCTCGACCTGTCCTATCTGATGCCGATGCTGGCGTCGGCGGCCCTTAACGATTCGCCAACACATCCTTTGAAATATGGCGCGCCGATAAAACTCGGCGGAGCGCTGGCTCAATCCTTCGGAAAACTCCCGCGATGGCAGTTCTACGAACGTTTTGCGCGCCACATGATGACCGAACCTCACGAAGCTGAATCAGTTAAAAGCTGGATTTTCGCAAGATGGGCCGCAAACCTGTATAGGGGAAGGAAATATCAGTACGTCGTTATGGGGCCTCCGCTAGGTTCTCTGGTTTATTTGTCGATGATTCTCGACGCGCCTTTCCTCCCTTTGAATTACGGGCTTGCAATCAGGCATAAACCGATCAATCCGGACAATATGTCGGAACATATAGAGATAGCAAAAAAATGGGCCGCCCACTTCGCAAAAACAGACCCGGATATTCACATTGTTCACGAATACAATCCCGTCCACCAGCGTTTCCGCATCAAACACGGCTCCCTGCTGCGCTGCCGCTTCACTACCATCCCTGAGGCTTATGACGATTTCATTGCGAAAAACCTTGCTCCAAACGGAACTGTGATAATTGTGGAATCGCGAATCGGATGGCGGCAATATAAACTCGCCAACAATCTATCCCATCAGGTCGGACAACCCGGCGGAATTCCATGCGAAGAATATCTGTTCAGCAGTCCGAGACTTGATAAATTCCGATCGCGTTTCATGCAGACCGAAGCTTGCTACAGATTGAATATGCCGGATGAAATCCAACCTGAATCTCGATTCGGCGTGACCCCTCGAATGCGGCTTAGCGTTATCTCCTCCGCCGACGAACATCGAAAAAACATATGTCAGCTTTACTCCGACGAGATTTATCTTGTGAATCAACTGGTTTCTCAGTTGTTTTTGCGAGGCGCTCGCAGGGACGGCGCGCTGCCTTCCCGGTGTTATGTTCACTCCGGCAACTTCATCGCTCCCCAGCCGTGCATGCATTCTAATCTTCTTCCAGTGTGGTCGCCGACTCCCTGTTATCCGGCGTTTCAGTTCGTCGAGACATATCTGAAAAAGTATCCGCACAAGCTCGAGGAGATTCTTGTGTCGTTCGAGCCGTCTATGGAAGAAGCCCCTGACTTCATCATGCTCGAACGCTGGAAAGAAATGCTTGAAGAAAAAGCCCCGGTCAAATTCGTGGGAATGAATCCTACCAAATACCCCCGAGAAGCGACATCTGTTTTCAGGCAATGGAACGAGATCGTCAGATGGTCTAAGCGGCACAAACATCCGCTTAAGACTCCAATCACAATAGACACAATCGTTCAGGAAGCAGAAAAGTCCGGCATATATTTTCAAGTGACCGAGAACAAATAGTTTCCTGATTCCCCCTAATTTTCAGATAGTGCGAGAAGATAATCGGGACAGGGAGAAGTTCTGGCGGCGACGTAGACAAATCGAGAGATCATCTTCCCTGATTTGAAACGGCGGTTGAAGCGGTACTGGAATTCGGCGA
>JAKQBV010000070.1 GCA_029573925.1 bacterium | reverse complement strand
CGCGGGGAGTCAAGGGCGAGCGAAGCGAGTTCATCGAAGACCCTTGACGCCTCGTGTTCGAGGTTTAGCGCCTCTTCCGTCCGGTTTCAAGTCCAGCTATACTACATATTGGGGCCACCCACTCGATTTCCGGATGCCCCTGATTATCGGGAATGAATTCAGGTCGAACTTCTGGATGATGGGGTCTTCCGCGTCGTCCGGCAGCTCGCTTTTCAATACGTCGATTTTTTCCCTCACGTCAGCCACTTTCGCGTCCGGGTCGGCTTCGGCCTTGAACTCGATAGCGACCATTGAAACGCTCTCCATCGACTTGCTGGTCATGTTCTTCATGTCGCTGAGAGAGCTTAAGCCGTCTTCGATCTTGTCCGTGACGAGAGATTCCATCTCGGTGGGCGACGCCCCCGGATACACCGTGACGACGGTGACGAACGGGAATTCGATGTTCGGGAACAAGTCCACGGGGAGCCTGTAGAGGGCTTTTATGCCCAGCACGACCACCGCGAGGATTACCATCATTATGAATATCGGTCTTTTAATAGATACTTCCGCCACGTTAGGATACCTCTTTTCGAGTTGATCGGCCCTGCAAAGGGCTTCGCGATATCTGCGCCGGCGTTGTCAGCGCCGCGTCAATATTCGACCGTCTCCAGTATTTTCACTTTCTGCCCGTCCTTCACAATCCCCTGCCCCTCGATGAGAATCATGTCCCCCGGCTTAACGCACTCGTCCGTGATCTGCACGAAGTCCAGTATTCTTTTCGCGCCTGAACATTTGCGCACTGCCGCCTTATCCCCCTCGACCACCGTCACCCTGCTGTTTTCCACCAATGACTTGAAGGGAATCACGAACATCTCTTGTTCCGGAAGAATGATGCCGCCCTCTATGAACATTCCGTGGGATAGGGGCTTCGGCTCGTTAACGATTATAGCTTCGCCTTCCGCCTCGCGGGTCATCTTGCGCACAAACCTGCTAATGTAGCTGACCCTTGCGCCGTACTCTACGCCGGGGATCCCCGTGGCGCGGAATGAGACTTCATCGCCTTCGTTTATCTTTTTCAAATCCGCTTCATTGATGGTGAAGCTGATTTTCTTCTCGCCTTTTTTGAGTATCTGGAAAACGGCCTCCTTCGGCCCGGTGCTCTCGCCCACCTTGCACATCCTGTAGGATATGACGCCGTCCACCGGGGATTTCACCGTGGCGCGCTCAAGAGCAAGCTTCATGTTGTCCACCGCGACCGCCGCCTGCCTCAACTGAGCCTCAAGCATCTTCACCTGTTCGGTCCGCGCGCCCGTCTGCGCCATCTCCAACTGTTTCCTAGCGCTGTCATACTGTTTTTCGGAGGATATGTATTGCGCCTCGACGCCGTCCAACTCCTGTTTCGAGACGACTCCGTTGCCGTAAAGCTCCTTCATCCGGGTGTAGGTTTTCGAGGCCACATTGAATCCGGCTTCAGCCTGAGCCAACATGTTTTTAGCCTGCTCCAACTCCTCTGGGCGAGCGCCCGCGCGCGCCATTGCCAAGTTCTGCTTCGCCATTTCGTGCGCCGCCTCCGCCTGCCTCAAGCCCAACAAATAGTCCTGAGTGTCGATCTGGAGCAGCGGCTCTCCCTTGCGGACGTAATCGCCTTTGTCCTTGTAAATCGCCACCACTTCTCCGCCGACTCGCGGCGTGAGGTTGATCTCATCCGGCGACTCCACGGTTCCGGTCAACGGTATGGATGACGAAAGCATTAGAGAGCGCGCTTTAGCGATTTTCACAGGCGTTCCCTCAGCCTCCCTAACTTCCGCCGTCGAAACGGTAACATCCTTTTTCTTGAGCAGCGCGCAACCCGAAAGCGCCGTCGCCGCGCACATAATGCACACCATCACCGCCATAATGCGTCTCATCACTGTGTCTCCTCCGTCGGCCTTGCCGCCGTGTTATCCACACGCCGGAATATCCCGTT
This sequence comes from bacterium, assembly GCA_029573925.1. Taxonomy (GTDB): domain Bacteria; phylum UBP15; class UBA6099; order UBA6099; family UBA6099; genus UBA6099. The sequence goes on along the minus strand of JAKQBV010000070.1, from coordinate 2,310 downwards.
CCGGCTTAATGTCTGTTCGATGCTATTCTATAACCGTCAGACCGCAAGCAGCGGCCAGTTTCGCCTTTGCCGTCTCATAGTCAAATTTCGATTTCGCGCGGTTAAGGCGCGCTTGCGTCAGCGCATGCTCGGCGTCGATCAGGTCTATCGCCGCCGTCACGCCTTCCTTGAACCCGATATCCGCCATCCTGTAAGCTTCTTCCGCCGCTTCCAGCATGGCCGCCGACGTCTCAAGCCTTCTTTCTGATTCCACCAACCCAAGATATGCTTGGCTTATTTGCAACGCTATGCCTTCCTTAAGGTCGGTCTCCGACAATGAAACCTTGTCGTATGTCCTCTTGGACTGAGCTTTCCTCGTTCGCGATATACCGGCGTCAAACAACGGAATATCGCCTGCAAGCACCGCGCGCCACGAATTCTCCGAGCCAAAACCAGAGCCGCGAGAGGAAAGATTGTATATTCCCGCGAAGGCTATCGACGGCTTCATCTCCTGCAGCCTTCCGGCAAGCAATACCTGATCCTTAGTAAGCTTTATCTGTTCGAGTTCCAGCCTGTTTTCGGCGCCCAGCTTGTGGTAATAATCGATTTCTTTCAAAGACAACATTTGATAAATTCCGCTGTCGCATATTTCAGTTTTGCTTTCCACCGGCAGTCCCAGAGTGTTGTTGAGAGCCATGCGGGACAGTTCCAGACCCTTCTCCGCTCCGGCGAGAGCTTCCCGCGCGCTTTCCACTTCAACCTTTGCCCTTATCACGCTGAACTTGGGAGCCATGCCGACGTCGTGCCTGCTTTCGGCGACTTTATAATGAGCCTCCGCCTGCGCGAGCGATTGCTTCTGCGTCTTCACCACTTCCTTCATAAGCAGCAGATTAAAAAAACTCTCTTTGACCTTTTCAGTCAAGGCCACTTTTTCAACTTCAACACCAAGAAGCGCCTGCTCGCGCTGTCTCTTCAGCGAGTTGACCGCGTCCTCTCTCTTTCCGAATACGATTAATGGTTTTGATATCTTCAAATCGACGCCGTGTTGCCAATCCTTGTTGAGGGAGTATTCGATTAGAGTCGGCACAGGCGATGCGACATATAATCCGCCGTATCCGCCTATGACCGCCGTGCCTGTGGCGCTTATCGCTCCGGGATTGAAATAATCCTGTATGTCCATAGGGGTGTATACAGGCGAAGAAAGGCTCGATGGGTCGCTCACCCTCTGGTATGTTGCTTCAACTCCTATCTGTGTGCCAAACTGCGCGCGCGCCTCAGACACCTTGTTCCGGGCGGTCTCAAGTTCCACAACCGTCGCTTTCAGGCTTCGGCTGTTCGCCATCGCTATGCTTATTGCCTTTTCCAGAGTCATCGGAGCATCGGCAAGCGAAATTTCTTTCTCAAAATCTGCTCCTTGCGCGTGGCAAGCGTATAAAACAAACAGCCCTGCCAGCAAAAACATCTTTATCAACTTGTTTTTTTGAGATATCATCGCAAGCGCCTCCGTGTAACGAGCAGCCGACCGACCGGTCAGTCGTCTTGTGAAAATTTTAACTAACCCTTTTTTCGTGTCAAGGCTCATTTTCAAATTTTCTTTTGGCTGGAATTGTTTTTTTGCTTGTTATCGGCTTTTTCTGTTGTTTATTGGTATTTTTCGTTCTTCTGAACTTTTGCCTGATACTTTTGTTATATTTTTAGGAGATTGATATGGTCAATGATAGTACGCACAAAAAAATTATTTTGCCCGTGTCGGGGATGTCATGCGCGGCGTGCGCGGCGAATATAGAAAAACGCCTCTCTTCCCTGTCCGGGGTAGGAAATGCGTCTGTAAATTTCGCCGCCGAAAACGCTTCCGTATCTTACGATGAAAAAGCCATATCGCCTGAAACCCTCATAACCCGCATCGAATCAATGGGTTACAAAGTTCCCCTTGAAAGAGCGTCTTTCTTAATTAAAGGAATATCGTGCGCGTCATGCGTGGCGAGAGTTGAAACCGCTCTCCGGGCGCTGCCCGGCGTGATTCGCGCAAACGTCAACTTTGCGTCTCAGGAAGCGATGGTGGATTTCTCGCCGGGCGCTTTATCTCATTCAAGAATAATCGCTGCGATAGAAAAAGCTGGCGACTATAAAGCCGAAGCGATAAAAGACGGCGGCGCCGGGTTCGACGACGGGGCTTCTAAACGGGCAGAGTTCGTGTCTCTGCGAAACAAGTTCATCTTCAGCGCTGCATTGACGCTCCCCGTGGCATGGCTGAGCATGAGAGGAATGTTCGGCGGCGGGACAGCTCATCACTCTCAGACTCCGAACCTGCTGTTGTTTTTCCTCTCTACT
>JAKQBV010000603.1 GCA_029573925.1 bacterium | reverse complement strand
TATCCGTCGCCCGTCCCCGCGCGTTCGCCCGCGCTTAGTTAGATGATTATACACGAGCGCGCAAAAAACAACGTTCCATCTCTTAAGGCGCTCGTATCCCTCGTCGTATCCTTCCTCGAATTTCTTGTCTCTCTTCTTTCGTTCTATCACATATTCTTCGAGGTCGCTCATCTTTCGTTCTTCCAACCGGATGATCTCTGCTCCGAATCTGCTCTTCATAATCAAAAATTAACACGCCCGTTAACAAGCGTCAATGACCATAGCCTCTGATATGAGAAAAGCAAATGTCGCGAATCGTGGCGGTGAGTTTTATTCATAGCGCGCAGGCGGTCAAAAACATCCTGCCGGTCGGCTCTAAGCGCGCATGGAACGGCTTAACTATTGTTCTTATCAATAGTTGTAATTTCCATAACAAATGGTTGACAACCATAATCAAGCGCTATAAATCTATCGTGTCGATAGATATTATGTATTGTTGCGAATCAAGAGCCGCGAGTGAAAGCGGCTCATAATAAAGAGGATGAAAGGAGGCGGAAAGATGAAAGCGGGATTTTTTGCGACACGCTGGGGAATAGTGGCGGTCGGGCTTTTCATCGGAGTAGCCGCCGCGCTGCTGCAGTATTGGGGAAATCCCCCCAATATGGGAGTGTGCGTGGCGTGTATGGAGCGCGACATCGCGGGCGCGCTCGGACTTCACCGCGCGGCGGTGGTTCAGTATCTGAGACCGGAGATCATGGGGTTCGTGATCGGCTCTCTAATCGCGGCGCTGCTATTTAGGGAATACAGGGCGCGGACAGGGTCGGCTCCGATAGTGAGGTTCTGTCTGGGCATGTTCGCCATGATAGGCGCTCTGGTGTTTCTGGGATGCCCGTGGAGGGCGTTGCTGAGGCTGGCGGGCGGAGACTGGAACGCATTGGTGGGAATCGCGGGCTTGACCGTCGGGATCGGCGTCGGCGTGCTGTTCCTCAAGGGCGGCTACAATCTCGGAAGAACGTATAAGGCGAAACCGTTCGCAGGTCTGATAATGCCGTTGATAATGGTCGCGCTGTTTGCGATGCTAATGGCAAAACCGTTGTTCGGAAGGGCGAAACAGGTAGTGGACGGTGTGGAGACAATGATTATCACTGGGCCGGTGTTTTTCAGCGCGGAAGGCCCCGGCTCAATGGCGGCTCCGGTGGCGGTTTCGCTGCTGGTCGCTATAGCAATCGGGTTTCTGGCACAGCGCTCCCGATTCTGCACTATGGGCGCGGTCCGCGACGTTATCCTTACGCGAGACTTCCATCTGGTCTCAGGGATAGTCGCGCTGGTCGTGGCGGCGTTCGCGGCCAACCTTGTGTTGAAACAGTTTCATCCCGGCTGGGAAGGCCAGCCGATAGCTCACACGAATCATCTGTGGAATTTCATGGGGATGGCTCTTTCGGGGCTTGCGTTTTCGCTTGCGGGCGGATGTCCGGGCAGACAGTTGATTCTCTCAGGCGAGGGCGACGGGGACGCGGCGGTGTTCGTCCTCGGAATGATAGTGGGCGCGGGGTTCGCGCATAACTTCACGTTGGCCAGCTCGCCCGCCGGGCCTGCCTTGTTCGGGCCTGCCGCAGTGGTCATCGGCATCGTGTTCTGCCTGATTGTCGGATTCGCAATGCGCGAAAAATTCGCCTGATTCTAAAGGGGGGCTGTCGAAATGAAACAGATAGACGCAAGGGGATTGTCCTGTCCGCAGCCTGTCATCATGGCCCGCAAAGGCATGGCCGAGATGGGAAGCGGCAAACTGGAAGTGCTTGTGGACTCCGTCACTTCGAGAGATAATGTGATGCGGGCAGCCCGGCTTGAGGGCTGCGAGACGGAGGTCTCCGCAAAGGACGATGAGTTCAGTGTCATCATCAGCAAGAAATAACGATTTAATATATTTCGATAACGCGGCGACAAGCCAACCGAAGCCGCCCGAAGTGGCGGCTTCGGTTTTTTCTTTCATGAACGAAATCGGGGCGAGTCCGGGCAGGTCTGGACACCGGCTGTCCATTGAGGCGGGCAGAATTGTTTTCGAGGCGCGCGAGCTTGCCGCCTCGCTGTTCAACGCCGCCGACCCTATGCGGGTGTCGTTCGGGCTGAACGCCACAGACGCGCTCAATCTGGCGATTAAAGGCGTCCTTCGCCCCGGCGACCATGTCGTCACGGGCGGCATGGAGCACAATTCGGTGATGCGCCCGCTGCGCGACATGGAACGACGCGGCGTTCAGGTCTCCGTAGCTCCCGTCTCGCCGGACGGAACGCTCGACCCGGACGACATCCGGAAAGCGCTTCGCTCTAACACACGGCTGGTGGTTCTCACCCACGCGTCGAACGTCACCGGAACCGCCGCCCCCATCCGCGAAGTTGGCCGCCTCTGCTCCGAGCGCGGCCCTCTGTTCCTAGTGGACGCCGCCCAGACGGCCGGGTGTTTCCCGCTGGACATGCGGGCCGACTTCATAGACCTGCTGGCGTTTACCGGACACAAAGCGCTGTTCGGGCCGCAGGGCACAGGCGGTCTGGTCGTCGGCGAACGGGTAAAACTCAACGAGTTCGCCACGCTTCGGCAGGGCGGAACCGGCAGCCGCTCCGAGTTCGAGACTCACCCTGACTTCGCGCCGGATATGTTCGAGGCGGGCACGCCTAACGCGGCGGGCATCGCGGGACTCCTTGCCGGACTCCGCTTCGTCTCCGGCGAGACTGTCGAAAGAATTCACGCGCGAGATGCCGCTCTGGCCGCGCGGCTCCTCTCAAGCCTTAAGGAAGTCCCCGGTCTTAGAATCATCGGCGAGGCTACCGGCTCTCCCCGCACCGCCACCGTCAGCTTCGTCATAAACGGCCTCAGCCCGTCCGATATCGGACTTCGGCTCGACGAAGAGTTCGGCGTCCTGTGCCGCGTCGGACTTCACTGCGCTCCCGCCGCTCATAAATCCATCGGCTCTTTCCCTTATGGCGCGGTAAGATTCGGCCTCGGCTACTTCAACACTGAAGAACAAATCGACCACGCCGTATCCGCGCTCAAAGAAATCGCTATGTCGGAGGGGAGTTAAGGGAAAACTTTTGAAAAAGTTTTCCCTTAAACCCTTTCAAAACTTCTCGCGCTAGCGCCAAAGGCGGAGCTTCGCTCCGTCTTTGGCGCGTATCATGGGAAAAGATATTGGGAAAGTGTTTTAAGGAAATTACTTTGTCCCGCTGATATTCAGGGGATTGTCATTGTAGGAGCGATTCGCTGAATCGCCAGATGATTAGATGTGCGGCGAAGGCCTGATATACGGATGAAATAGGGGCGGTAGGGGCGACCCGGCGGGTCGACCGGATGAAGCGCGAGATGTCGAAGGCGATTCAACGAACCGCCCCCCCAAAGCGGAGAATGGTTTGTTGCAACCTCATTCTATATGGAAACAACACGATGTGCGCCGAAGGCAGAAGCGTGGGCATATCTTCGCCATCCATAGGAGTAATTTTGAACCCGGATTCGTCGATAGAGCCGACGAACCGGGGGCGATTTTCATAGCGGCGAACTCACGCACAAAGCAAGTTTGTGAGCGTCACCCATTTATATTGTTCATGAACCGTATGTTCTATTCACTTCAAAAATGCGTCTTGCGCCTCGCATTTCATCCGCTCTGAACAATTGCTCCCGAATCCTAACGACGGATTCGGGTTGAAGAGACACCAAAGAAACGCTTTTGCTAAGTCGCTCTTTGGCAGCCGAAGGCCGCCGTTGCATTTCGGTTTCATTGTGTTGCGCTGAGGGGGCGTTTTGAGCGATAATATGAACCTATGGAAAGCGTTAAAAGAGCGGTTGTGACTTTTCACTCGACGAGTCACGCGATACAGGCGGAAAAGGCATGCCGCGCGATTGGCGTCGAGGTTAAACTGATTCCGACGCCCCGGCACATCAGTTCCGATTGCGGAGTTGCGCTCAGATTTGATTATAGCGAGCGGGAACGGGTAGTCGAGGCTCTCGCT
>JAKQBV010000596.1 GCA_029573925.1 bacterium | reverse complement strand
TTTTTTAGATATCTAAAAAAATCAGGACATGTGATTTCCAACCCTTTTGCGGCAATAGATACTCCCAAAAAGGATAAATACGCTCCGAATGTCCCGGATATTGAAGAAATATCCGCTCTTTTGAAAGCCCCGAACAAATCTACTCCCGCCGGACTGAGAGACAAGGCAATATTGGAGCTTTTGTATGCAGGCGGATTGCGAGTAAGCGAGTTAGTTTCACTGAATATTCACGATATTAGAAAGAATGATCCTGAATTCAGAATTGTAGGGAAAGGCGGCAAGGAAAGGCTGGTCTTTGCGGGAGAAAACGCCAGAACGGCAGTCTATGATTATATCGATAAGGGACGACCGAAATTAGGCGTTAGACAAGACGGCGAAGCCCTTTTTCTCAACAAATCCGGCGGGAGGCTGACAGCTAGAAGCGTTCAGCGGATTCTTGAAAAATATGTTTCGGCCATTGCCACAATGAAAAATATAACGCCTCATTCAATAAGACATTCTTTTGCCACCCATTTATTAAATTCCGGCGCGGACCTTCGAGCCGTACAAGAGTTATTGGGTCACGCCAGTCTTTCCACAACTCAAATATATACTAAAGTATCGGCGGAACGATTGAAAAAAACATACGATCAAACGCATCCGAGAGCCTAGTTGCGATGGAAATAAGACTGAATAACTTTGTGCCGGACTCCGATGTTGACGGGCCGGGGCGCAGGGCGTCTGTTTTCGTTCAAGGTTGCTCTATCAGGTGCGATGGGTGCGCGACTCCGTGGATGTGGGATGAAAACGCGGGTAAAAGCGTCGATGCAGATGTATTTGTTGAAAGAATATTGAATATACACGGTATCGAAGGCGTCACTTTTCTAGGTGGAGAACCTTTCGATCAATCGGAAGCGGTTTCTTATGTCGCGAAGGCTGTCCGTAAAAAGGGACTTTCCGTTGTTACATTCACAGGAAGAACAATTGAAAATATACAGGAGACTGGCAGCATAACCGATGTTGATTTGCTTAAAAACACCGACTTGCTTATCGACGGCCCTTTCATTAAAACTCTCGCCGATGATTCAAGACCATGGGTAGGTTCATCGAATCAACGCTATATTTTCTTGTCCTATCGATACAAAGCGTTGGAACCGCTTCTTTCGGGAATAGCAAACAAACTCGAAATAAGGATTTTTCCAGACGGCCGAGTCTTTGCTAACGGACTGATTCTTACGGATGATCTTAAAAAATTCGTAATGAAATTGATAAACTAATGAAAAATAGATTCCCGTTGGGAATGACGGCGCGGGAAGTTTATTCCGCTCCCTGTAGCAATTGGATTTTGTGAAAAAAGTTGAGCGACGCTTATATTCTGGATATAATGCCGAATCAGCGGCTTCAAAAAGGCGACTCTGAAAGGGAATTTGATGAGCTATTGGCGGATGCCTTTAGACGCAGGACGGCGGGAGATTGTTCTTGGCAAGGTGAACATTATCTCCCATCGTTGCAAAGGATGCCGCTATTGTATTGAATTCTGTCCAAGCAATACGCTCGCTGAATCAGAAGACTTCAACGAAAAAGGTTATCATCCGCCTTACGTTAAATCCGACGCGAAATGCGTCAATTGCAACTATTGCGAGACTATATGTCCTGAGTTCGCGATATTCGTGACTGAACTTGAGCCTAGAAACCTGCTGTCTGAAGACGTTGTAAAAACACAGTCGCGCGCAAGGAGAAGAACCCGCCGTGAGTAGCAAAGCCGTCAGAACCGGCGCTCATTTTATGAGCGGAGACGAAGCATGCGCCGAAGGAGGCATGGCGGCCGGATGCTCGTTTTTCGCCGGATATCCCATTACCCCCGCTACAGAGGTGGCGGAGAGAATGTCGATTCGGCTGCCTCAGGTTGGGGGCGTATATATTCAGATGGAAGACGAAATCGCGTCAATGGCCGCAATTATTGGGGCCTCATGCGCGGGCGCAAAAGCCATGACGTCCACATCAGGCCCCGGTTTCTCTCTTATGATGGAAAATATCGGCTTGGCCGCAATGATGGAAGTTCCATGCGTTGTGGTGAACATCCAGCGAGGCGGGCCGTCCACCGGCCTTCCCACGCTTGTGGGACAACAGGACGTCATGCAATGCAGATGGGGTTCTCACGGCGATTATGAGGTGATAGCTCTCTCGCCGGAATCGCCCCAAGAAGCTTTCGAACTGACAATCGAAGCGTTCAACCTGTCTGAGAAATACAGAACGCCCGTTGTCCTGTTGAGCGACGAAGTTGTGGGCCACATGACGGAAAAGGTGATTATCCCTGATTCGAAGAAAATCAAAACGTTGTCGCGCAAGCTTCCGAAGAAGAAGCCTGAGAACTTCATCCCATACGCTCACGAAGAGGACGACGTGCCGCCGATGGCGATAGCTGGAGAAGGGTATCACGTTCACGCCACCGGCCTCACTCACGACGAGCTAGGATATCCGGCGATTAACGCCGACGCTCAGGAACGTCTCGTTCAAAGACTAATCCGAAAAATACGCAATCATGCCGAAGAGATTATCAGAACAGAAGACGCATTTCTAGACGACGCGGAAATCATTGTGGTTTCATACGGATGTTCGGCTCGCGCGGCGAGAGAGGTGGTTGAAACTGCGCGGGCTAGCGGAATGAAGATCGGAATGATCAGGCTGATTACGCTGTGGCCGTTCTGCGAGAAAAAGATTGCTGAACTTGCAGCCCTCGAAAGGGTGAAGAAGTTCGTGGTCTGCGAAATCAACGCGGGACAGATCGCGTACGAAGTCGAGCGATGCGCAGGCGGGAAAGCCGAGACTATTCTTGCGGGCTTCATGGGCGGCAGGATTTTCACGCCTGAAGAATTGTATCGCGTTGTCAGGGAGGCTGCGGAATGAAGATTCGTTTCATAGACGCCGAAGCGCCGCCCGCCTCGCGGATTCTTGAGAACCTCGCGGCCGGGCACGGAGACCACCCACTCGACAGATATCTTAAAAAAGGCCGAATCCCGCATATCTGGTGTTCGGGTTGCGGAAACGGCATCCTTCTTACCGCTTTCGTAAAGGCTATGGAGAAGGGAAACTTCGACACTAAGAAAACAGTCGTCGTATCAGGAATCGGCTGCATAGGAAGAGCCGCCGGATATTTGGACCTCGACACTTATCACACCACGCACGGTAGGGCCATTCCTTTCGCCACAGGACTGAAGCTCGCGAATCCTAAACTGAACGTGGTTGTTATCAGCGGAGACGGCGATTTATTCGCGATAGGCGGCAATCACTTCATCCACGCCGCTCGCAGAAACGTGGACATCACACTAATCTGTTCAAACAACTTCAACTACGGAATGACCGGCGGACAGGGAGGGCCAACGACTCCTCTTGAATCAAAAACCACCACGACACCATACGGTTGCAGCGAGCATCCTTTCAACCTTGTTTATCTTGCGAAAGCGTCTGGAGCGGTTTATGTGGCAAGGTGGACCGCGCTGCACACGCATGAACTAAGGGACTCTATTATTCATTCCGTGAACAAACCCGGCTTCTGCTTTGTGGAGGCGATCACGCCCTGCCCTACCGCGCATGGCCGCAGAAACAAACTCGGAGACGGCTTGTCTATGATGAAGAGCTACCGGGACAACTCTGTTCTAACCACGGAACTTGATCCGGAAGATACCGCTATAGGATTGAAAGGAAAAATCGCTGTGGGAGAGTTCGTGAATATCGACAAACCGACATTCATGGACATGTATGACGAATGCGCTATTTGCCGCGCGAACGCTCCCAAGAAATCAAAGAAAAGCTAGAAAATGAAGACGACAAAAGAAACGACGAAAATCGTCGGAAAAAAACAGGTCAGGCTTGCCGGTTTCGGAGGGCAAGGCATCGTGTTGGCCGGAATGATACTGGGAAAAGCGGCGGCCCTGCACGAGAATGTCAACGCCGTTATGACGCAGAGTTTCGGGCCTGAAGCAAGGGGCGGAGCTTGCAGCGCGGACGTGGTTATTTCCGACGCTCGAATCAACTACCCCAGAGTGACGCTTCCAGACGTTCTCGTCATCATGTCCGAAGAGGCCGCCCGGACTTATGGAAATTCAGCGGCGGAAAATGCGATAGTTTTAATAAATGAAAACCTCGTCAAAACTCTGCCGAACAGAGAAGACCTCAGACTGTTCTTTATTCCCGCGACTTCAATTGCTGAAAAACTCGGGCGCGTAATGGTGGCCAATATCGTCATGCTTGGTTTCATCGCGTCAAAAGCAGGAGCCGTCGGATATGAATCAATGAAACAGGCGGTTCTTGCGAGCATTCCTGCCGGAACCGAGGAATTGAACATGGCGGCGTTCGAGGCGGGGCACGCGCACGGCAGATAAGCTTTGCGCTTTATTAGGGAGTTTGATTTGGCTGATGAAGAAAAAACAACAGCGGGCGTCGAAGTCGGGGAACCGCGCATAGGCGTATATGTCTGTCACTGCGGACTTAACATCGGCGGGTCCATCGATTGCGAGGCGCTGGCTTTAGAAGCGTCAAAACTGGAAGGCGTTGTCGTTTCCGAGGCCCAGCTTTACACATGCTCTGAACCCGGTCAGGAACGAATAAAGAACGACATCGAGAAGCATAATCTCAACCGGATTGTAGTGGCCGCGTGTTCTCCGAGGATGCATGAGCCTACGTTCAGGCAGTGCGTTCAGGATGCCGGACTTAATCCTTATCTGCTTGAAATGGCGAATATCCGCGAACACTGCTCATGGGTTCATTTGCATGATCGGGCGTCGGCCACAGAGAAATCCAAAGACCTCGTAAGGATGGCGGTTTCGCGGTCAAGACTACTAGAGCCGCAGGAAGAGATTGACATACCCGTCAAACAGAAGGCGCTAGTCATAGGCGGAGGGGTGGCCGGAATTCAGGCGGCGCTCGACCTAGCCGACTCCGGATACGAAGTGGTTCTTGTGGAAAAAGAGCCTAGCATCGGCGGCCGTATGGCCCAGATTGACAAAACTTTCCCAACCATGGATTGTTCGATCTGTATACTCGCACCCAAAATGTCTGAAGCCGGCAGACACCCGAACATAGAACTTATGACTCTCACCGAGGTTGTGAACATTTCAGGCTACGTGGGAAATTTCAACGTGACCGTCAAGCGCAAAGCCAGATATGTCACAGAAGACTGCTCGGCGTGTTCAGAGTGTTCGAAGGCATGTCCGCAACTCTCTCCTAACGAGTTCGACATCGGGCTTGCGACGCGCGGCGCCATTTATATCCCATTCGCTCAAGCTGTTCCTTCAAAATATCTGATAGACATGGAATCGTGCCTCAATAGGAACGGAGTGAGAGTTTGCGAGAAATGCGTTGAAGCGTGCGAAAGGAAATGCATAGATTTCAACGCGGTTGACCGCGAGGAATATTTCGATGTCGGAACGATAGTCGTGTGCACAGGAGTGGACGTTTTTGACGCCAGAGAAATCCCACAATACCTTTATGGAAAAGCGCCGAATGTGATAACAAGCCTCGAATTCGAGAGACTAATTAACGCGGGAGGTCCGACGGGAGGCAATCTGATAAGGCCGTCCGACGGGAATATTCCAAAGACTGTTGCGTTTATTCAGTGCATCGGCTCGCGTTCGGAGAAAACTAATCCGTATTGCAGCAACGTATGTTGCATGAACACGATAAAAGACGCGCTTCTCATAAAGGAACACTGGCCCGAGACGGAGATTAAGGTATTTTATATAGAT
>JAKQBV010000067.1 GCA_029573925.1 bacterium | reverse complement strand
TGGCGTCCCATGAGCCGGGTGTCCGAGCGCTTTTCCACCACGCTTTCATAAGCGTTCGCGACATCTCTTACATAGACCGGAGCCGCTCCTTTGTTAGACACAATCACATTGCCGATGTCGTAAACATCCAAGAACTCGCCTTTGCCCCGAACAAGAAACTCGCTGTCTCCTTCCTCCACATATCCGCCGGGAACATCCCGGTTCTCTCTTTTTATCGCGGCGACGACAGTGTCAATAGGCAATCCGAGAGAGGCCAGTCTTGCCGCGTTGACGTCTACCTTTATCTCTCTGGTTTCTCCTCCGGACACATCGACCGCGGCAACGCCGGGTATCTGCTCGAACCTGTATCTCAATTCATTCTCCACGTATTCTTTCAGATCGACCGCCGACATGTCGCCGGTCACTGTGAGCGTCATTACTGGAATCATTGATGTGTCGAACTTGAACACCGTAGGTTCGTCCGCGTCATCAGGCAATAGTCTTTTCGCCTGTCCGACCTTGTCTCTGACGTCGTTCATCGCCGCGTCCATGTTCGTTCCCCAAGCGAACTCTATCCTCACTCTTGACGAGCCTTCGCTTGATGTCGACGACACCTTGGTCACATTATTGATGGTGGACATCGCCCTTTCCATCGGCTCGGTAATGAGACGTTCAATTTCCTGCGGGCCGGCTCCGCTATAAGTCGTGTTTACCGATATCGTGTTTCGTTCGATATTGGGCAGAAAGTCTATCGGCAGCCGGGGAAGGCTGACCATACCCAGCGCCATCACAGCCATAATGCACATCAGGGTGGCGACTGGGCGGCGGACGCATTTTTCGTATATGCTCATCTATTCCCTCTCCCTCCGGCGGAGGTTCCCGCCACCACAACCACATCTCCCTCCGACAGCCCGGACAGGATTTCAACCGATTCCGAGGTTTTTATCCCCGTCTGAACTTCTCGTCTTTCTGGTTCCCCTGAGGTTTTCAACATTACATAAGTCGCGCCGGCGTCCGATTTCAGAGCGCCCGCAGGAAGCGTGAGAGCTTGTTCCTTATGAGCCACCGTAAGCCTGACTCTTGCCGTCATCCCAGTTCTCAAGTCGCCGGATTTGTTTGGCAGAATAATTTCAACCGCAGCCGTTCTGCTGTTTTTGTCTATGGATGGAGAAACTCTTTTCACTTTGGCGGAGAAGGAGCGGCCCGGCCATGCGTCCACTGTGACTTCCGCGTCCGCGCCTATCTTAATCCACGGCACATCCTCTTCGACCGCGTTAATAACGACTTTCGCCTCTGAATCGTCTATGAGCCGAAGGATCGCGCTGGAAGGCGACACGTAAGCTCCATTGTCCAGATATCTTTCCGCGACAACCCCTGAGAACGGAGCGCGAATCGCAGTGTCGTTCAGACGCGACTGAGATGTTTTCAACTGCGCCGTCGCTTGATCCAATTGAGCGCGCGCCGCGTCCACAGACGCCTTGTGCTGTTTGCGCGTAGACTGCGCGCTTTCAAGCTCGCGCTGCGAAATATATCCTTTCGAGTAGAGAGATTCCGCCCGCGCCGCCTCGTTTCCGACTTGTTCCAGCGCGGCTTCAGCTCTGGCGAGAGCGAACTCGGCGGCCGCTATGCCGGCTCGCGCCTGTTCCGCCTGCGCCTTAAGCTCCTCATTGTCTATTCTGCAAAGCTCCTGTCCGGCGGCGACTCTACTGCCTATGTCCACTTTCAAATTTGCCAGCCATCCCGACGCCGTTCCGCGCGCTTCCACTGAATATGCCGGAGCGACTTCGCCGATGTATTCTCTTATGAGGCTTATCTGTCGGATCTCGACGGTCGCGGTTTTCAGTTGCCCCGCGCCGCCGGGCCCTCCCGGCTTGTTTTGCGCCGCCGCGGCGGATGGCGCTCCCGCAGGCTCGGTAGCCGGCGCGCTTTTCTTGGAACACCCCGTCGCGCACATCGTTCCCGCCGCAACCAACATCGCCGCAATCTTGGCTTTCATAGTCATTTTCATTTTATTGTCCTCTGCTTTTCTATGGTTCGGCGCGCATCGCCGGATTACTCGATATCCACTCCTCTACTTTCCGCCAGAGAGCCGAGCGTGTGCAAGTACGATGCCGCAGCCTCTCTGAAATCGATCATAGCTCTCAGTTCATTTAATTTCGCTGAGAAAAGATCGTTCTGATATTCCAATACGTCCTGAGTCACTGCCATGCCCAGCGTATGTTTCTCCTCTTCCTCGGCAAGTTTTTTTTCAGAGAAGCGCGTTGCGGCCCGGGCGGCGTCTATCTTCTTGGCTGCGGTGACAAGCGCAATCTCGGCCCTTGCGATTTCCACAGCCGCGCGTTGCGCCGTCTTTTCATATTCGAGCCGGGCGGCCGCTTCATTGTTCTCGCTCTGAGCCAGACGCGCTTTGGCGTAACGCATTCCTATAGGGAAATCCACAGTAAATCCCGCCTGCGCGGATGGATGTCTAGCGTCGATAATGTCTCTTGCCGTCCCTGCCGCTTCGTCGTCCATCCCGTCAAGACTTGTCTGAAACTCGAAACTGAAACCGCGTTTAGAGTTGCTTTTCGCCGCTGACGTCTCAATTATTCGAGCGTCAACATTTTTTGCGGCAGCAACAACGTCAGGTCTGGACGCGAGCGCTTTCGCATAAGCGGAGTCGAATGGATACGGCGAAAAAGACACCTCGGCTGTAAGAGCGTCCGACGCAGTGATTTTTGCTCCCCATAATTCGTCTCCGGGAGAGATATTCATGATTGTTTTCAATTCGAGGGCGGCGTTTTCCAACGCGCCTTCCGCCGCTATTGTTTCCAACTCTCTGGCGGCGGTCTGAGCTTCGACCAGAACAATGTGCGATGCTGGCAAAGCCCCCGCGTCGGACATGTCGCGCGTTCGTTTCAGCGTCTTTTCAGCAAGCGCCAGAGCCTCTTTTCTTGTGTCAAAACTCCGCTCCGCGTACGCAAGCTCCCAGTAGGCTTTCTCAACGCCGTAAATAACTTCCAGCAGCTTCGATTTAAGCTGATGTCCTGATATTTCGCTGTTCAGAAGCGACACGCGCAGACGCGATTCGCTGAACTCGCGCCCGGAGCCTCTGCCGAGAGGGCGGGTATATTTGAAAGTCAAGTTTGATGAATAGGCGGGATTTATTCCGGCCCCCCCTTCTCTCGTGTCGGTCCGGGAATGAGAAGCGGTCAGCGAATAGGAATCTCCGCTGCGCGTCTTTGCCCCGTATGCTGATTGAGCGGTGAAAGTCGAACGCTTCACTCCGTCAAGAAAACTGGCCGTGGGCCGATTGGCGTCGCCGAGCGTGAAACCGGATGAAAACGCCGCGTCAAATTCACTGTCTTCAATCACAACATTCAGCCTCGCGTTGTCCGCGCTGATCCTTCTGGCCGATATGTCCGGGTTTCTCTCGAGGGATGTCAGTATGCATTCGGCGAGGGAAACAACGCGCGCAACGCTATTATCCGCGTTTGCGGTATTCCCGGCTGCGATTAACATCAAAACAAAACATGCTATTCCGAATGATTTTGAAACTTTTAAGATGTTTTTTCTATTCATTTAGTCAACCCTTCATTTTCTTGTCCGAAATCGCCAACCCGGATTTCTATGAAAAAAAAGAAAAATCGAATATCGCTATCCGCAGCGTTGAATTATCGACTCGAACTCAGGCGCATACGAAACAGTATGCTGCCTTGTTCTTGTTTGATTCTCCTGAATGCCATCCCTTTCTTCATCTTAGCTCGCATTGGTAGAAAATGCGGGCTAAGAAAATCTTGCGACAACTAACTAATAATAATTAACTTTAGACGCATTAATCATCTTAATGTTAATTAAACAGATGAGAAAACTTATTGTTCCGCGAGAGCAATCAGAAATTCAGACAATTTATTGGAAACAGGACAGCCCTCGGCGCTATTAAGAGGCTCAGGATTTTCGCCAGAAAGCTCCGATTCCGTCGATGTCGACAATGTTTTCTGCGATGCCGTGCCGATTTCTGTAGTCATGCACGGCGGCGCGGCAACCTTCAAGCGCGTAGTCGTCAATGATTAAAAATCCGCCGCTGGAGAGTTTCGGATACATGGGTTCGAGGACGTCCATAGTCGAGCCGTACATATCCCCATCCGCACGCAGAAGAGCCAACTTTTCAATCGGGGCGGACGGCATCGTGTCTGAAAACCATCCCTTGATAAATTTTATGTTATCGTCAAGCAGGCCGTATCTTTCAAAATTGCCTCTGACTTCTTCCATAGAGACCCTCAGGTTGTCGAATGTCCAATGCATGTCTCCCTTGTCTTTGGGATATTTTTCCACATCCGGTTTAGGCAGCCCTTCAAAAGAGTCAGCGACCCAGATAGTCCGGTCGCGTCCTCCGTAAACCACAAGAGCCGCTTTCATGAAGATTGACGCTCCGCCGCGCCAGACGCCTGTTTCCAGCAAATCTCCGGGTATCCCGTCTTTCAAAATCTGTTTTACGCAAAATGAAATATTGTCGAGCCTCTTTAGTCAGACCATGGTTTCCGCGTCGCTCGGCCAATCCCTTCCTCCCTCTCTCGCCTCAGTGTCAATCTTTACTCTTCGCACAATCTGCATTCCGCGTTTTGTCAGATATCTTCCCAATTTCGGATTCAACACTTTTCCGACATCTCCCGGAAGAAGCTTCGCCGGCTCGTAATTGTATTCGCTGAATAAAAGTCTCGTTAGACAACCCTTAAGCAATTCAAGGTACATTTCGGCGGGATCGCAATTGATTTCGGCGGGTTGGGCGGGTTGATTCATATTCGCTCTTTCTATTTTTTGAAATCAATATATTCCAAACCGTAGGATAAAGCAATATAGGCGAGTCGCTTGCCGTAAGAGCTAAGCGGCGAGATTTGCGCAAAGTTCTTAATCGTTTTCAACGCCGATGGTTTTTGCCTATTGATTGGTATAAAATTCGAGGATGTCAAACTTATAACTGGCGGAATCGCAATGGAAAAAATAAAGGGGCATCCGGAAATCGAGTGGGTGGCCCCAATATGTAGTATAGCTGGACTTGAAACCGGACGGAAGAGGCGCTAAACCTCGAACACGAGGCGTCAAGGGTCTTCGATGAACTCGCTTCGCTCGCCCTTGACTCCCCGCG
>JAKQBV010000582.1 GCA_029573925.1 bacterium | reverse complement strand
CTTCCATTCCGTACGACCTGAACTTCTGGACCGCCCCCATTGACTGCGGAGTTATCTCGTATGGATGCTCGAAATGCGTGACCACGCACACCTCCCGAAATCCCGGCTGGTGAAACCTGTTTATCGCCCTGACCAGCTTGTCCGTTATCCTTTGCGGCATAGTCACAGGCGTGCGCGTCCCTATCCTCACCCGATCGATGTGGTCTATCTTCGCCAACCGGTATAACAGGTTCTCCACCTTGCGGTCAGACAACAGCAACGGGTCCCCCCCCGTGATGAGAACCTCTTTTATCTCAGGCGTCTGCGCTATCCACGCTATCGCCTCCTTCATCTTGTCCTCCGCCACCTCCGCGTCCGGATCGTAAACATCCGTTATCTCCCAGTTCCTCTGGCAGTAAACGCATATCTGCGGGCACGTCAGCAACGGCTTCAGGATTACTATCATCGGATACCTGCGCGTCACCGCCTCGATGGGGGACGTGTCCCGCTCAAGCATGAAATCCATCGAACTCTCGCCGCATCCCTTCATGTCCCGTAGCGTGCTCACATAATGCTTCGAGGGAAGCACCTGCGCCCTCACCGCCTGATCCCTCCCAAGGCCCGGCCTGAAGTCCATCAGCGACAGATAGTACGGCGTTATCCCGAATGGAACGCCATTCTCGTTCGCCAGCTTAACTCCCTCATATTCCTCTTCCGTCAGCCTCACCAGTTTGCTCAACGTCTCCGCGTCACGAATTATGTTCCTGACGTGCCACTTCCAGTCGTCCCACTCATAGTCCGTCGCCTTGAAATATTTCATTATCCTCGCCTTGTTCAGGCTGCGCTTGCGGATCACCCCGGTGTCCAGCCCGGAAACATAACGGCTCATCAGCTTCTGCGCCTCCGCCGCTATGCCCGACAACTCCTCCGACCTCAGCAACGCCGCCTCCCTGCCCTTGCGCTTCGAATGCTCCGGATAACCTCCGTCGTA
This sequence comes from bacterium, assembly GCA_029573925.1. Taxonomy (GTDB): domain Bacteria; phylum UBP15; class UBA6099; order UBA6099; family UBA6099; genus UBA6099. The sequence goes on along the minus strand of JAKQBV010000582.1, from coordinate 6,639 downwards.
CAAGTTCGACTTTCCGGCGATCCCCCTGATAAGATGCTCCATCTCCTCAAGAAATCCCGGCGACGGAACCTCCACTCCCTCGGGAGCCTCTTCCTCGTTGATTATCTGATTAAGATAGTTGAGCATGCTGAACCCGGACTGCTTTTCGTTTCTTGTGGCCGTCAACGCCCTCAACGCCATCGCCGCGTCCTTCACCACAACCCATTCCAACGGCGATATATCCGGGTCTTTATCTATCACGCTCTCCAGAATGTGCGACACGCGCGCGTTCAGCTTCGCCCGCTTCTCTTCCAGCGCGTCCGCAGACAACATTATCTCCTTCACAGACGGCTCGATCTCCAGTATCCGCAACAGCCTTTCCTTCGCCGCTTTCCATCTCATAAAAAGCCCTCCCCGCGTCGTTTCCGCCGCCCCGTTTTCGAGCAACGCCAATGGCATTTCTGAATTTCAGCTTCCTTCAGAAAGCTTGACGCCGCATATATTAAGCAGAATGCCCGAAGAGGCGCGACATATAATTATAACCCAAAACGCGCCGCATTCCAACCCCGCGCGGCGCTTTTTGCGTTTGCTTTTCAGCTATTATGCATATTGCTAGATGTCGCTACCCGCTTAAATGTGTGCCATGCTCAAAGCTCTTTCCTTTGCGCATGTTGCTGTTTTATCAAATGACTAATGGGATGTTTTTATTTAATTTTACGTATATATCCCGCGCGCGCTGTCGCGCCGCCGGGCTGGGGCTTCGATTCCCGCTTTGTTTCCCCGGTTGCCCGCCTTGCCCGGATGTGCTACCTTTCATCTCATGAGAACTATGGGCATCGACTACGGCGGCGCAAGGCTCGGCATCGCAGTCAGCGACGAATCCGGCGTCATCGCCTTTCCCTTCTCCGTCGTCCCCACAAGAGGCGATGTCAGAAAAGCGATCAGCGACATCATCCGCGAAAAAAACGTCGACCGCGTCGTTGTCGGATACCCGCTCGACCGCGAAGGCAACCCCGGCCCCGCAGCCGCAAGAGTCGAAGCCTTCGCCGAAAGACTCCGCCGCTGGTTCGGTTTCGATGTCATCCTCTGGGACGAGCGCTACACAACCGCGCAAGCCTCCGCCGCCGTCCGCAAATCCGGCAGCCGCGAACAAAAAGGCCAGAACGACATGGCCGCCGCCGCCATACTTCTACAGTCTTGGCTCGACGCAAACCCCGGCACATGAGCCCCGCCTCTTTCTATCAAGCGCCGATCTAGTCTCATCGGTGTTAATGGCTGTAACTGCTGGCAAGCAGAAGATTGCGATTTATGTGAAAGCAAAAGAAGTTTTTAATTCCGTTGTGGATAAAACACAGGCAGCCATCGATGGGGTGTCGCCCACAAGCGACATATATTCGCAGTCATTCAGATTTTATAAACGTCTCTTCTATGCCCGACATGCCGTATAAGGATGGTTTCTTTGTCGAATGTATATATAATTCTCCATGCGCCGACTCTCAACTTATACGTTCCCTCGAATTCTCCGCTTAACGGTTCGGGGATGATATTTTCAAAACTAAGGGAAAGCCAAGTGATCTTTTTCAGGATTCTCTTTCCGACCGTTTTGTCGAGATTATTCAAATCTTCCAGAGCTTCCTCGGTCCATCCTATATCAATCAAACTTCTTCACCACCTCCGGGTGAGAGACACGTCTCGAATTGGAGGAAAGCCTTTTTCTTAGTTCTTCTTTAAAATCCTCTCTCAGTTCCAGCCCGGCATCGGGATCGCCGAAAGCCTCGAGAATCTTCTGCTCGATTAGGTTCTCAAGATCGTCAAGACTCATAGCGCCTATGGTTTTCACGATGTCCTCCCTTTAAACAACTTTTCATTTCTTTAGTTTTATTATACGCTTTTAATTCACATTTAGATAGTTTGGATTTTACCCGCTTCATGATAAAAATATGATCCATTTTTATAAGTGAAGTTAAACTAAAACGGCGACCTAGAGTTTCTATATGGGGCGCAGTGAATCAATTATTAAACCCGAATCCGTCATTAGGATTCGGGAGCGATTGTTCAGAGCGGATGAAATGCGAGGCACAAGGCGCATTTTTGCAGTAAATAGAACATAGGGTTCATGAACAATATAAATGGGTGGCACGCACAAACTTGCTTTGTGCGTGAGTTCGCCGCTATGAAAATCGCCCCGATTCGTCGGCTCTATCGATGAATCCGGGTTTCATTTCTGATTGTTTTTAATGGTAAGAGAGAGTGTGTTTAATGTCTCGATAATACCAAATCGTATGGAGCAACATTGATTCCCGCCACCGCCATTTGTTGGGGCGCGGAATCAACTATTTAGTTGTTGTTGCAACAGGCGGTTTCAACCCGGCTCGAAGGATTGCCTCTTCAGCCTTCTTTCGATAATATTCCATCTTTTCTTCCAGCGTCAGATTCTTGGTTTCCTCGTAGTGCTTTTCCCTTATCCTTCGGATTTCTTTCATCGTTTCCGGTTCATGATACATCATCTTCCATCAACTCCTCCGGCGTCCAGACTTCAAGTTCCCTGTAGCCCAGCGCCTTATTTGTCAGTTCTACAATAAGTTGTGTTCTTCTCTTCACAAGATGTCTCATGTTCCATGACAACAGAATGTCCAGTCCATTAACAGCCGCATAAGCGAGATGGTAAATATCATCAATATGTTTTTTCGTCAGCAGTCCGTTTTTCAGGTACTCTTCCGCAACAGCAGCGACATCAGGATTCAGGTATAATACTTCCGGGTTGTACCTACCTATTTCCTTGAGAAGCATATCCCGTTTCGGTTCCGGAGCATCATTTATTTCGGCAAGAACAATTTCCGATATATATAGATCGAATCTCCGGATTTCCTCATCACGAAAGAATCTCTCGGTTACCATCCTCTTCTCCGGCACGTCGTCAGCGAACAGGTGGTTCCAGACCGATGTCTCAATGTACAGTTTTAACTTCTTCATAGTTTAATTTTAATTCGATTCGGGAATTCTTTCCAGCGCGCCGGGTATTATTGCACGTCCGGCTCAGTGGCCGGCAGGCCCCATTTGCAAGGAATTGCATAGTGTGTCCCTCGAATTCCCACACTTAATCAGCCCATCCATGAGTAAGAGCAAAGTTTCTGAATTCTTCTCTGGCATGTTTCGTTATTTGTTCCGCCTCAGCCTTTTCTCTTTCATCTGCATTTTTCAATTTTAGAACTTCCAATTCTAATTCCGCGATTCTCATGTCTTTATATAAACCGTAGGCTTCAAAGTAAGTGAGCAAATTGATTCCACCAATAACATGTATATCCCATACGAGGCAACTATTTTTCCTGCTACTCTTTATTTCGGAAGCAGTCAAATATGTATCCATGATAAACTCATTATCAACTTGTCCTATCTGATACAATACCGAGTCAACATCGGTGGGATTTCCAGACAAATTCGAATTTTTGCCAATATCTGCTATCAATTTATCAAAACATTCGAAACGCTTTTCCAGATGGTTCATTGAACGGATGTATTTTTCTCGTGTAAAAATCGATGAATCGAAATCCTTTAAATGTTCCTCTATGGCTTCTTCCGTCATGTTTATATCAGGGTCAGTTGTTTCCTTATTTGCATTTGATGAATCACTTAATGATAAAACGAAAAGTAGGACTGCTAAAAATAAAACGGCTGTGTTTTTAAGCATTATCCACCCCTTTGTAAAATGCTTCCTCCTCCTAAGTTTTGCCTGAGAACGTATACAATTCCACTGTTTTTCAATTATATCAGCTTAACTGATTTCTGTAATGTTGAAGGGCAATCTTCAGCAAATACAACCTTATCCTCACCACTGATTAGTTACAGCAACAATCAGGTTGGGTTTTTCGCCGAAACGCGATGTTTTTGTCGCGATGCTCCTGTTGACAGTCTCTTTTCGACGCGGGGCATGACAATGTAAGAAGGTTTCACCGAACGTAAACGCCATGCGGCGGCCCTGCGTCGCTTTCGCGCGTTCACGCGAACGACGCTGTAAGACAACCGGCCGATCGGCTTTTACTCTTCGTCTTCTTTTTTCTTTTCGACTTTGGCTATGATGTCTTCGGCGATTTCAGCGGCTTTGGCGTTGACTTTGCGGATGATGTCGTAAACGCCGCCGATTGTTTTCTGCTGGATGTCTTTTATCCCTTTCGCCGGCTCCTCCAGCCCTTCTATGCTCTCAAGGACTTCGAGCGGAAGCTTGGCGATGGACAGATGAATCTCTTCGACGGATGTTGCGCCCTTGTCGACGAATTCCTGCACAAGGTCTTTCAGGTCTCTAATCGTTCCCATATTTCCTCCATAAAAACTCGCCCAATTTTTTCGGGTCTCATTTTTTTAATTATACATCCCCGCGCCGGATAATGACAGGACGCGCTCAAAGACCACAGGGACATGTCCGACGCTTGCCGTCTTGCCCCTCAATCATAAGCTGGCTTTTAACCATGGATTGTTATTGGAAAGTTGACATTGATATTGAGTTTAATGCTACATGGTTCGCGGAGGCTTTATTGTTTTGATATTGCAAATTGTAAGCATTATATTTGTTGTGTGTCTGACAAATCTCTCGTATTCTTTTTTTCCTTGTCAATCTCTATTATCTTCACCCTTCCTAATACATGGGCAAATCTTCCGAAGTAATAATCCGCTAAAGCAACCTGCTTTCCTGATTTATATGTTTTTATATCTTTCGGCAAAAAGATGATAGTTTTAGCATCTTCGTAATTAGGCAAGTGTTGCAGTAATAAAACAGCTTCGTTGATCGAGTGGATTTTCGCGCTTGGCACATTTCCTTCTTTTGTCCATCTAATATCCTTACATTCACAGATATATCCTTGATCATTATTCTTAACAATGGCATCGACTCCGAACAAAAGACCACAGGGACATGACCGACGCCGCCGATGAAACATTCGTCGAGTTTTTGCGCGCAATCGGCGGAGGAAAGTTGTAGAATAAAGGCCATGCAGAACGAGAGGCCGCCGCTCAACATCGTGTACGTGAACCCGGAGATACCGCAGAACACGGGCAGCACGGCCAGATTGTGCGCCGCCACCGGCGTCACCCTGCACCTCGTGGGCAGGCTCGGCTTCAGGATAGACGACCGGGCTGTGCGCCGCGCCGGCCTCGACTACTGGGAACACGTCGACACCCGCCGCCACAAGAACTTCGACGACCTCCGCTCCGCTTTCCCGGACGCCAGATTCCTCTTTTTCTCAAAGTCCGCGTCGCGCCTATACACTGAAGCCGAGTACGCCGCAGGCGACTTCCTCGTGTTCGGCTCTGAAACCAAAGGGCTGCCCACCGAACTCACCGCCGCCGCGCCGGAATCCTGTTACAGAATCCCTATCGTCACTTCCGCCGTGCGCAGCCTCAACCTCGCCACCGCCACCGGAATAGTGGCGTTCGAGGCGTTGCGCCAACTCGGTTTTCCGCACGCCTGATCCGCCGCGCCCGCCGCCGCCGCCCGCCTTCCGGTTGACAACGCTTTTTGCCGCTCGTATATTCCTGTTGTTGTGATTTTATTGAAAAGAGAGAACCGCCATGCCTAAAATCAGAGACCTTGTTGAAAACGCGGATGCTTACCGCGAGATATTGAAACGCAAGAACGCCGGCCCAATCATCGAAAAATTCGACGAGGGCCTCAAGCTGTACGAACAGTGGAAGCAGCGCTCCATCGAGATGGAAGACCTGCGCCGCGAAGTGAACTCCATCAGCAAGGAGTTTGAAAAGACGCGAGACAAATCCCTCATCGAGAAGTCGCAGGAAATCAAAGAGAAGATCAAGGCAGGCGAACAACTCGAAAAAGAACTTGCGGACGAAGTGGCCCGAATGGAAGTCATGCTGCCGAACATGATTGCCGACGGCGTGCCGGACGGCGGCGAGCAGGACGCTCAGGTCGTCGCCTACAGAGGGACTCCGGCTGTGTCCGAGAAAGACGCCGCAGAGTTCGCCTCCATCTACCCCGGCGCGCCCTCCAAGACTGTCTCTCACGAGCCTTTCCACCACTACAATCTCGTCGGCAAATACATCGATCAGGAAACCGCAGGCAAAATCTCATCCTCCCGTTTCTACTACGAGTTCGACGAACTGGCCATACTCGACCTAGCGCTCGGCATGTACACCGTGGAGTTCTTCAGGAACAAGGGCTACTCCGATAAAATCATGATAACCCCTTACATGATGCGCAAAGACGTCGAAGAGCGCATCACCTACTTCGAGGCGTTCCAAGACACCATCTTCGAAGTGGAAAAAGACAACCTTCTGCTCATTCCTTCGTCCGAGCACTCCATCATCGCGTACTACGAAGACAGCATCATGGACGAGGAAAGCCTTCCGATGAGGATACTCGCGTGGTCCCCGTGTTTCAGGCGCGAGGCAGGCTCCCACGGCAAGGACACCCTCGGCATATTCCGCGTCAAACAGTTCCACAAAGTCGAGCTTCACTCCATCGTAAAAGAGGGAGAAGACTTCGCCGAACTGGATAGAATGGCGGTCGATGTCTGCGACTTCCTAGACTCCCTCGGCCTCCCGAACAGGTCGGTCATGCTCGCCGCGGGCGACATGGACAAACGCGCCCTCAAGCAAATCGACATTGAGACTTGGATGCCCGGTCAAGCCAGATTCCGCGAAACTCACTCC
>JAKQBV010000581.1 GCA_029573925.1 bacterium | reverse complement strand
CCTCGCCGAATTCCAGTACCGCTTCAACCGCCGTTTCAAATCAGGGAAGATGATCTCTCGATTTGTCTACGTCGCCGCCAGAACTTCTCCCTGTCCCGATTATCTTCTCGCACTATCTGAAAATTAGGGGGAATCAGGAATGATTTTGCATAGGGCGTCGGGAGGGAAGCGCGGCAGCGATTCGCTCCCGACGCGCAAGGAAGAGTTTGAAGGATTTTCAAGGAAACTTTTCAAAGTTTCCTTGAACCGCCGGAGGCGCTATTAAACGAGGGTTTTCGAGCGGCTAGCGCAGATAGCTTTCGATTTCGTTCATCACGGCCCGGTCGAAGCCGGAGACGGAAATGATTTTCCAGCCATCTTTCTCTTTGCGGAAGTCCAAGCGGACAGGCTCGGAGACGAAATCGATTTTCATAGGGGAATCGCCGGTAAAAACGATGGCGGTTCCAGATATTGAGGCGCCGCCTGAGCGACCTTCGGAGAACGTCGTCATCCGCTTCGGCAGAACTTTTATCTTGTCGAAATAATCAAACGACATTTCTGCGATCCGGGCAAGGCCCGCTTTGTCCAATCCGGAGTCGTCGTAATAGTCGTCTGAGAAACATTGCATCGTTGCCGCCGCGTCAAGTTTCTCTATGGAAGAGATGAGTTTTTTCACTTCAGATTTGATTCTGGCTTGTGGCGAGAGGAAGAAAAACCAAAGAGCGAAAACAGCCGCAGAAGCGGCAATGACGACCGATGACGCAAGAATGCGAGACATTATTTTGTTTTCGCGCGGGCCGCCAGCCGCGCCGTCCGTTTTTTTCGTTTGTGGTTTCATGGAAGAAATATACCCGTTAACCCGGCTTTATCACAGGAGAGACAGAAAAGATGAGAAAGGGCGGACCACGCGGTTGGGCGACGCAGGCGCGGATTCGGGAGCGCATGCGGGGTCAAGTTCTCAGGTTATCTCCCGGAGCGCGGCGGGGGTGCGTTATAATATGCAATTGTGGCGATTATGAAAAACAGGATTAGATACATAGATTTGTTCTGCGGGATCGGAGGATTCCGGCTTGCGGTGGAAGCGGCGGCTGCGCAGCGGGGGCTAGAGGCGCGATGCATATTTTCGTGCGATATAGACAAGCATTGCGCGCGGGCATACGCGGCGAATTTCGGCGATGTTCCGGTTGGGGACATAGCGGCGGTCGCCGCAGAAAGCGTGCCCGACCACGAACTGCTTGTGGCGGGTTTCCCGTGTCAGCCGTTCAGCATCATCGGGAGGATGGAGGGATTTGAGGACGCGCGCGGAACGTTGTTTTTCGAGATAGCGCGGATAGTCGCCGAAAAAAGGCCGGAAGCGCTGATACTTGAAAACGTGAAGACGCTCAGGGGGCACAACGGAGGAAAGACGCTGGAGCGAATACTGGGCGCGCTGACAGAGTTGGGATACGAGACGGATTGGCGGACGCTCAACGCGTTGGATTTCGGGTTGCCGCAGAAGCGGGAGAGGATATGGATAGTGGCGACGAGGGACGGCGGAAAAATGGAATGGCCGAGCGGGTCGGCGCGCATGACGCCACTTGCGGAATTACTGGAGAAAGATCCGCCGAAAAAGTTTTTTGCTTCCGAGCGAATCAGAAAAAAGAGGCTGTCGTCCGTCGCGAGAAAGTCGTCCGAACCGATGGTATGGCATGAGAACAAATCCGGAAATGTGAGCGCGCATCCATACTCGTGCGCGCTGCGAGCGGGGGCTTCGCATAACTATTTGCTGGTGGACGGCGAGCGGCGGCTCACGCCGAGGGAGATGCTGCGGCTTCAGGGATTTCCTGACGGATACAAGATAGAGTGCAGCGACTCTCAGACGCGGAGGCAGGCGGGCAACAGTCTTCCGGTGAATGTGGCGGAGGCGGTGGCCGGGGGATTGTTCGACGCGCTAGGCTGGGGGCGCGGCGGCTCATCGGACGCGCCCGGCGCGGAGTGACTAATGGACTCTGTTTCGAAGCAGAAACGCTCATGGATAATGTCGCGCGTGAAGTCCTCCGGGAACAAGTCCACCGAGCTTAAAATGATATCCGTGTTCAGGAAGAACGGTTTTTCGGGCTGGCGCAGGAACTATCCGCTGGAAGGGCGGCCAGATTTTGTGTTCCCCAAAGAGAGAATCGCGGTGTTCGTGGACGGGTGTTTCTGGCACGGCCACCCGTCGCGCTGCCGCGTGCCGTCGTCGAACCGGGAATACTGGACGGGGAAGATAGAAAAGAACAAGAAGCGAGACCGGCTGGTGAACAGGCGATTGAAGGAGATGGGGTGGAAGACGTTGCGGGTGTGGGAACACGAGGTAGAGAGTCCGAAAACTGCGCGCAGGATAGAAAAGGCGCTGGCGGAGCGGGCCGGCGGAGGCGCTGAATCGGTCGCAAATGCCGGCGCGAAAAGAGCGGCGGCTAAAGCGCCGGGGAGCCGGTCGCGAACAAAATGACGTTGCGGGATGTTGTTATGCAATAACAGGCGGAGCGGGCGCGAGCGATTTTCAGCCGCTGAACACCGGGAGGGCAAGATGAAAAATAAAAGACTTTGCGGGTTGCTGGGAATAGAGTATCCGATAATACAGGCGGGGATGGTATGGGTGAGCGACTGGCGGCTGGCGTCGGCAGCGTCGGAAGCGGGCGCGCTGGGCACAATCGGAGCAGGCTCGATGACTGTGGAGCAGGCGGTTGAAAACATCCGCAAGGCGCAAGAAGCCACTGCCAAGCCGTTCGCGGTGAACATCCCGATGTTGCGGCCCGACGCCGCAGAGATGGGCGCGGCGGCGATGGAAGCTGGGGCGAAAATTTTTATCACCTCGGCCGGAAACCCCGCAAAGATAGTCCCACTGATAAAGAGGCCGGACAACCTGCTGATTCATGTCGTGCCGTCGGTTAAGGGCGCGATCAAGGCCGAGGCGGAGGGAGTTGACGCGGTTATATGCGAGGGGTACGAGGCGGGAGGGCATAACAGCCCGTTCGAGACCGCCACGCTGCCGCTCGTTCCCCAAGTGGCGGACGCGGTGAAAATTCCTGTGGTCGCGGCGGGAGGAATCGCGGACGGCAGGGGCATAGCCGCCGTCATGGCGCTCGGCGCGGACGGCGCGCAGCTAGGAACGCGATTCATCGCAACTGTCGAATGCCCCGCGCACGACAACTATAAGAAGCTGATTGTCGATTCGCTCGACTTCGACACCTGCATCATCGGCAGAAAGCTGAATATGTTGCGCGTGCTGAGAAACGATTTCGCGCGGCGGATGGAGGAGGCCGAAAAGAAGGGCGCGTCGGAAGAGGATCTTTTCAAAATTATCGGAAGCGAGTTCAACCGCAACCGGGCGGCGTCATGGGAAGGCGACATTGTGGAGGGCGCGTTTCAGGCGGGCCAGTCATCGGGCCTTGTCAGGGACATCCCGACTGTCGCCGAGCTTGTGTCCCGGCTTGTCGACGAGCATGACGTGGCAGTCGGCAAGCTTGAGAAAATGGGCTGAGGCAACGCTTTACAATAAACAGGTTATTATGGATAGAGAAGACGACAGAGGAAATCAAGGGCGAGCTGTTAGCGTTGCCGCAGGCGCGTTCGAGCGGGGGGAAAATCTTTTGGTCGAAGGCGACTGTTTGGACGCGCTCGCGGATCTGCCGCCGGAATGTCTGGACTTGATATATATCGATCCCCCGTTTTTCACGGGCAAAACACGCGCCGCCGGAGGCGGGCGCGGCGCGGGCGCGGCGTCGTTCGGCGACTCATGGCCGGGCGGCATGGATGAATACTTAGACGCGTTGAGGCCGAGGCTCGCGCTCGCCCGCCGGTTGCTATCTGTCACAGGCTCAATATTCGTCCACCTAGACTGGCATGCCTCGCATTATGTGAAATGCGAGATGGATGGAATCTTCGGCGCGGACAATTTCAGGAACGAGATAGTGTGGGGCTATGAGAGCGGCGGGAGGGCGACGAAATTCTTCGCGAGAAAACATGACGCGATACTCTGGCACACGAAAACGTCGAAATGGAAATTCAACCCCGGAGCGTCCGCCGCGCCGCGCAATATGTGCCGCATGTGCGGCGCTCCCGACGAGAACCGCAACCACATGAAGAAAAGCGTCGGTCCGGACGGTCGCGCCGTCAGAAGCATCCGTTCGGCTGGCAAAGTCTACACATACGCCGACGACGCGCCCGTCCCTGCGTCCGATGTCTGGGTTGACATACCGCATCTTCACCAGAAGGACCCCGAACGCCTCGGATACCCGACGCAGAAACCTGAAGCGCTGGTCGCCCGCGTGATAGATTCCGCAAGCAGCGAAGGCGACGCTGTGGCGGATTTCTTCTGCGGGAGCGGCACGACCTGCGCGGCGGCGGCCAGACTAGGCAGGCGATGGATAGGCTGCGACATCTCCGCGACGGCAATAGACATAGCATCGAAACGTCTCCGCGCCCTCGACGAGAGCGGCGTTTCCTACGCCCGTTTCAGCCTCATATCCGCCGATAGCCGTAAAAAAGAATAAAGCGTCAAATGAAAGAAGAATGAATATTTCAAGCCGTCTTCGGCGGCCGGGGAAAATCTTAGAAAAGGCTTTCTTTCCCAAATGTTTTTTAAACATATCGCGCATATACGTAAAATTAGATGAAAAACCCCCATTGGTTATTTGACAAAACAGCATCATGCGCATGGCGCACATTTAAGCGGGTAGAGTCATCTAATAATATGTATAAGAGAAAGAAATAGCCGAAGCGCAACGATAGCGCAAAAAAGAGGCGGGCGATTACGGATAATCAGCTGATGTTTTTCAGGAGATTGCGTTTGTGCCAGCGCATGAAGTCGTGCAGCGAGACCGCGAGGCGTTTTTGGGGACTCCACCCGAGAAGCGCGCGGGCTTTGTCCGTGGCGAGCCACGAGTCGCCGAAAACGCCGTCCCTGTAATCGGGTGGAACAGGGTCTTCGCCGGTGGAGCGAGCGATTTGAAGAACGGCGTCTGAGATGGCGCGGGGGGCGGGCACGATAATCGAGAACGATTTTGCGGCGCGAACGACGGCGCGCGCGAACTCCTCGTCCGTGTGCGGCTTGTCGAACCCGACGTTGAAGCAGTGTCCGGCGGCGACATCGTTGTCGGACGCGGAGATGAACGCGTCCGCGCAGTCGCCTGAATCGACGTAGTGCCTGACGGCGCGGCCACCGGCTCCGAGGAATATCGGCTTGTGCTCAACAGCCCTGTTGACTATCCACCGCATGATGTGCGGGTCTTTGAGTCCGGGGCCGATGACAATCGGCATCCTAATGACGGACGCTTTGATGTCGGAAGAAGCGGCCATCGAAAGGCAAAGTTCTTCTCCCGCGATCTTGGACATGGAGAATGGGCCTGTGGACACGAGAGGAGATTCTTCGTGGCAGGGGGATTCGGGAGGGGGCGAGCCATAGACGGCCGAGGACGAGGCGAACACGATTTTGCGGACGCCGGAGATAGTGGCGCTTTCCAGCAGGCACGCGGTCCCTTCGATGTTTACGGAGCGGATGTCGTCGCCTGAAGAGGAAGCGTCGAGGGCGGCGAGATGGTATATAACGCTGACGCCTACGCAAGCCGGATCAGTGTCGGCAGGGTTGCGCAAGTCGCCTTTGACGAACTCCGCGCCGTCGGGAAGGAGGCGAGGCTCAGCGATATCGAAGATGCGGACGGGTCTGCCGAGAGTTGCAAGCCGAAAAGCCAGCTCGCGTCCCAGCATTCCGCTTCCGCCCGTTATCATGCACAACTCTGACATCCGCGCCTCCTGTGCGCCGAACTCGTTTAAGGGAATCTAATTTTATAGGAAAAGTGAAAAATATTAAACCCGGAGACTATTTGCCGGGTCAGGAAACAAGCGCGACGGATTCGCGATGCGGAGAACGCGGTGGGGCGTCAGATGATTCTGACTTCGGGGACGAGAACGACGCCGAAGAGTTCTTTGACGCGGGAGGACACGATGTCGGCGAGGGCGAGGATGTCCGCGCGGGTGGCTCCTCCGGCGTTGACGATGAAGTTTGCGTGTTTGGTGGAGACCATCGCGCCGCCGACGCGACGGCCTTTAAGCCCGGCTTCGTCTATGAGTCTTCCCGCGGGGCCGCCGTCCTCGGCGTTCCTGAAGAAGCTGCCCGCAGACCCCATGTCGAGAGGCTGTTTGCCGCGCCGCAACTCAATTATTTCCGCCGCGCGGGCTTTCAGGGCGGCGGGGTTGCCGGGCGCGAACGCGAACCTAACGGAAACTAAGGCGCAGCCGGGCTTGTCCTGAAACGAGCTGCGGCGGTATCCGAAGTCCAGTTCGGCCGCGTCGAGTCGCACGCGCTCTCCATCGGTCGAGATGAAATCGACGGACGTCAGCGGGCCGGATATCCAAGCTCCGAAAGCGCCCGCGTTCATGAACACCGCGCCGCCCGCAGAGCCGGGTATGCCCGCGAGAGATTCCAGCCCGGCCATTCCGCGCGCGGCTGTTTCGAGCGCAAGTTCGTTCAGCGCCGCGCCCGCTTCGGCTTCCACTTCCAGCTTTCCGGGGTCGAACTCCACTTTCGACATCCCGTTTCCGACGCCCGCAACGCATCCGTCGTATCCATCGTCGGGGAAAAGGACGTTCGAGCCTTGCCCTATGACAATATGCCGTATGCCCTCCGCGCGGAGGAATTTCAATACGGCGGCCAAGTCGTCCGCTCCTTCGGGACAGAAGAAGGCTTCGCACGGCCCGCCGACGCGGAATGTCGTGCGCCGAGACATCGGCTCTTTTTCCAAGACTTGCCCGCGCGCAATCCTTTTAACTTCTTCCACCCAACTCATAATGCAAATTGTAGCCGCGCTCCCCGCGCATTTTAACCTCCCGACGAAAAAAGGGATGCGCGCGCGCGTTGATATGTCGCCCCGCCTTCCATATAATCTGCTTTATGGTTAAGGCGGAAGACGACAGGAAACTCGATGTTGCGCTGATACAGTTCCGGCGCGAACTGCATCGCATAGACTCGAACAAGGCGAGGGCGCTTGAGACGCTCCGCGCGATAGAGGGCGCGGATGTCGTGTGTTTTTCGGAGGTGTGGATCGGAGCCGCGATTCTGGAAGAGGCGGAGATCGACGCCTTGCTCTCTGACATCGGCGAGATAGCCGAGGCGAAAAGGTTCCACGTGCTGACCGGAGGGTTGTTCGTGAACTCCGGCGGCAGGGTGGAGGACATCTGCCACGTCGTCGGCCCGGACGGGCGGACTCTTTGCGCGCAGAAGAAAATATTCCCTTCCGGCGCGATTGGCGAGAGGAAGTTCTGCGAGGGCGGGGACGGGCTGTCGCTGTTCGACGCGGCGGGAGTCAGGTGCGGCGTCGCGGTGTGCGTGGACATGATGTATCCGGAGATAGTCAGGGAGATGGCGCTCGCCGGGGCCGAAGTTGTGTTCAATCCGGGAAACATTCCCGGACAGAGGCTGGAGTTGTGGAGGGGGCTGGCCGCCGCGCGCGCCGCGGAGAACGTTGTGTTCGCCGCGTTCGTCAACAACATGGGCGCGCGCTATCTGGACGGCAGGGCGGTCACCGGGGGATCGGTCGTCTGTGGGCCGTCGGGAGACATCATCGCGTCCGCGGGCGAGGAAGAGACCGTGTTGAGGGCCTCCCTAGAGATGTGGCGCGTCTCCGACCAGAGAAGCAGGTGGCCGTACATTGAGGATGTGAAGTCGTTGCGAGAACGCGCGGAGTCTCCGTTGCGCGTCTGTGGCCCGTATTCGGCAGGAGCGCGCTCGACGGCCTGAGCGTCGCGGCGAAAGGGTTTTTTAAATTGAGAATGAAACTAGTCAACCTCGGCAGCGGAAGCGGCGGAAACTGCTCGCTGATCGAGACTGAGCGTGGAACGCGGTTGCTTATCGACGCCGCGCGCCTCGGAATAAACCACATAACCGACAGGCTGTCCGAGCGAGGGGTTTCGCTCGACTACGTGAGCGGCGTTCTGGCTACACACATGCACGGCGACCACGTTGACGCCGGAGTGACGTATCCGATATGCCGCAGACACGGCATACCTCTTTACGTGCACGCGGAGTCGTTCGAGGACCTTTTAAGGCGGTCAAAGAAATTCGGCGAGCTTGACCGAGCGGGCCTCGTAAGAAAATTCGACGACTCGCCGTTCGCGATCGGAGAGCTGACCGTCGCGCCATTCGCGGTTCCGCACGGCTCAGGCGGCTGGAACAGGGACATAGTGGGCCGCCCGGTGGGATTCCGTATAAGCCACATCGAAGGGGCGTCCCGAAAATCTTTCGCCTTTGCCACCGATCTCGGCGAAGTCACGCCTGAGGCCGAAGAAGCCATGCTCGGAGCCGACGCGCTGGCTATCGAGTGCAACCACGATGTCCGCTCTGAGCTGGATTCGGGACGGCCGAGGTTCCTTGTGGACTGGGTGCTCGGCGGGCGCGGGCATCTGTCGAACGAGCAATGCGGCAGGACCGCCGCGCGCGTGGCATCCCGCAGCAGAGGCAGCGTAAAACACATCCTTCTGCTTCACCTCAGCGAAGACTGCAACACGCCTAAGCTTGCGCTCGACGCCGTCAGGGATTCCCTCCGGCTCGTCGGCGAAGACCACATCCCGATAGATGTGGCCGCACAGCGCGAGCCTTCCGCCGAAATCATAATATGACGCATTTGCGCAAGCGGCCATCTCTTAGTCCGCTTCTCCCGCGCGCTTTTCATATAATCGCCTCGCGCGTATAATCATAAACGCATCGCGACGACATTTTTGCGGGGAGAACGGATATGAAATCTGCAAACGACCTCGACGGGCTGCCGTTGCTGAAAGCGTTCAAGGCGGCGCAGGAATCAAGCTTTGACCGCACTGGCGGCAACAACGACTACGTGCGGGTCAATTCCGAGGACAAAGCGGTTCTGGCGGACATCTCGGGCGCGGGCCGCATAACTAGAATTTGGATAACCATCGCCTCCCCGGACCTGTATATCCTGCGCAACTGCGTTCTCCGCATGTATTGGGACGGAGAGTCCGCGCCCAGCGTCGAGTCGCCAGTCGGCGACTTCTTCGGCGTCGGGTTCGCAAACTACAAGCACTACACTTCCATCCCCCTCGGCATGTCCAGCGGCGGCTTCTACTCATACTTCCCTATGCCGTTCTCCAAAGGCGCCCGCATCGAGATAGAGAACCAAAGCTCGAAAAAAATAAACGCTCTCTACTACAACATCGGCTATGACAAACTTTCCTCGCTGAAGAACGACGCGGAGACGGGCAGGTTCCACGCGCGCTGGCGGCACGAGAAAACTCTCCCCGGCTCGAACTACACCATCCTCGAAGCCGAAGGATCCGGCCACTATGTCGGCTGCAACCTCTCGATGCAGGGCCGCAGGCCTTTCTCTTTCTGGTTCCTCGAAGGCGACGAGATGATATATGTTGACGGCGAGCAACATCCCCCCGCCATCCACGGAACGGGCACGGAGGACTACTTCAACGGCGGATGGTACTTTATAAACGGCGAGTTCGCCGGTCCCTACCACGGTCTCACCATCAAGGACCCTCTGCGCTCCCGCATCTCCGCCTACAGGTTCCACGTGAACGATCCCATCCCTTTTAAGAAAAGCATAAGGGCCACCATCGAACACGGCGGAATAAACGACGCTCCCGGCTCCGACTACTCAAGCGTGGCATACTGGTATCAGACTGAGCCTCATAAGCCGATGGGCTCTTTCCCGCCCGCGGAAGACCGACTGCCCGACGACGGCTTCTTGCTGAAAAGCGCAAAAAACGCGGCCTCCGACATACTCGAAGTCGGCATGAACCTATTCGAAAAAATCAACCGCCTGACGAAATAGCCGAAGATTGAAAAGATAGAGGCGATAAGGGAAAACTTTCGAAAAGTTTTCCCTTAAAATCCCTTTCAAAATCTTTCACGCTAGCGCCGATGTCGCGGCTTCGCTTGCGCCATAGGCGCATATCGGCAAAAAGGTTCTGGCAAAGGTTTTCAGTGGAATCATATTCATAAATGATTTTATAAGAGGCGTAGGAAGAGAATCGCGCTAGCGATTATCTTCCTACGCCCATTGAAAAGTTTTGAAGAGATTCCAAAGAGAAACTTTTTCAAAAGTTTCTCTTTGGCCGCCGGAGGCGCTTCTAAAGGCGTGGCGATAAAGGGAAAACTGTTTCAGGGTTTTCATTTAAAGAGGCATTTATCGTTCCGCGAGCATTTGTTCAACGAGGCCGCAGAGGGCGTGGACGATGAAGCTGTGGGTTTCCTGAATGGTGGGAGTATGGGAGGAATCGGCGTCGAGCAGGATATCGACGAGCGAGGCCATTTTTCCGCCGCCTTTGCCGGCGACGCCGATGGTTTTCATGCCGATGGTCGAAGCGGCGGAAATGGCGCGCAGGACATTCGGAGAGTTGCCGCTTGTCGAAATAGCCACGAGGCAGTCGCCCGCGCGGCCGAGGGCGAGGGTCTGGCGCTCGAAGACGGCGTCGAACCCGTAGTCGTTGGCGACGCTGGTTATGGTCGAGGTGTCCGTTGAAAGAGCGACGGCCGAGTAGGGGCGGCGTTCGAGAAGGAATCGGCCCACGAGTTCGGCGGCGAGGTGCTGAGCGTCGGCGGCGCTGCCGCCGTTGCCGCAGACGAGGACGCGTCCGCCGGAAGAAATGGAATCGGCCATAGCGCGGGCTGCGGACGCTATGTCAGGCGCGAGTCTGGAGACAGAGGATTCGAGCGAGCGGACGGATTCGCGCGCCGCGTCGATGAGTTGTTTTTGTATGTCGGAAAGATTTGTCATGATATGCTCCGCGAGCGAGGTCGGTTCACAGGATGCGTTCCAGCCCTTCGCCCGCCTGAGGGCCGGGCAGGCGTCCGCGTTTTGCCGCCGCATTTCCCTCGATTTCCTTTATGTCCATTGTCATTTCAATTGGTTTTGCGGTGGATATGTGGCTGCCGACGCCGAAGATGTCCGCGCCCGCCGTTTTGAGAGTGACGATGCGTTGGGGCGTCAGGCCGCCTGACACCACGATGCGGACCGCGCCGCGCCCCTCGTTGTCCAGACGCTTTCTAACTTCAGCGACAAGTTGGGGAGTGACGCCGCCGCGTTCCGAAGGTGTGTCTAGCCTGACTGCGGCCAGTTTGTTCTTCAGAGCGGCGGCGACGCGCAATGATTCTTCCGCTTCGTCCTTGAACGTGTCCACGAGGATGATGCGGGGCACGTCGTCGTCGAAAACCTCGTCGAACGCCTCGGCTATCCTTACGGTGTCTCCGGCGATTAGGATGGCGGCGTGGGGGACTGTTCCGGTGGGGGTCAGGCCCGACAGGAGCGCGCCGAGGATGCAACTTGAGCCGGACACGCCGCCGATGACCGCCGAGCGTTCCATCACGGGGGCGACGGCGGGGTGGATGTGGCGCGCTCCGAAGCACACTACGGGAGCGCCTTCGGCGGCGGCGACGCACTCCCGCGCGGCGGTGGCCCAGCCTGTGGCGGAAGAAAGCATGCCCAGCAGGGCCGTCTCAAAAAGCCCGAACTCCCCGTACGGGCCTGAAATGCGCATCACGGTCGCTCCCGCCTCGAATACTTTTCCTTCGGGGAGTGAATACAATTCGATGTCGCGGCCGGCTAGAAGGTTTTTCACTTCCGCCGAGCCGCAGAATGTGCCGGAATGGCGGCAGAAGACATCCGCCACCACGCGGGTTTCGAGCAGTCCTAGTTTTTTCAGGATGTCGCGCGCGCGCAGAAAATACACATCGGAAGTGGCTCCCGAAGCGATTTCCTCGTGGGTCGCCGAGAAGAAAGGGCGGTCGTCGGCTATGGAGATTTTCCGGATGTCGCCGGATATGTCAAGCCTCATCTGGCCCGCCGAGAGCCGGCCGGGGCGGCCGGTTTTTTTGCAGGCAATCCGCCGTGGCGGACTCCCGGATCAGAACACCACGATGTAGCACAGAAGCGAAACGCCGAGGAAAGCATAGGCGATGTAAACCATCCATTTATCGACAATCGCCTGAAATCCTTTCGCCGAGTTGCCTCTGTAGACTTCGCTGCTGCCGCCAAGGGCGCCGAGGCCCTCGCTTTTGGCCGCTTGAAGAATCGAGCCGCCTATAAGCGCCACCGTGATAAGAAATTGAATCAGAAGAATTACGGTTTTCAACTCAATCGTCTCCTCTACCAGAAATTGCCGGGCCCGGTTCCGGGGCGGGCGGAGGCTCGCCTAGATATCCGAGTTGCTCGGCAAGTTTTAACACCCTCAAAGCCACCGGCAGGGCTTCGGCGGAGCCGCCTCCGGCGTTCTCGACGAACACCGCGTAGACAAGCTCCGGATTCTCGTACGGCGCGAAGCCCACAAACCACGCGTGAGACATGGGCCGGGGCGGGTCCTGCGCCGTTCCTGTTTTGCCCGCAGATGTGGCGGACAGTTGTCTGAACCTCGCGGCGGTTCCGCCGTCCACCGCCGCCCTCATGCCCTGCCGCACTATCTCTATCGTTTCGGGCGACAGTTCGTTGACGCGCTCCGACTTCGTCTTCCCGTCCAGATAGAGCCTCGGAGCGACGAGCCGGCCTCTTGTGGCGTAAACGTTCGCCAGAACGAGCGCCTGAACAGGAGAGACCTGAACGTATCCCTGCCCGATGCTCATGTTGATGGTCTCGCCTTCAAGCCATGCGACGCGGCGGAACATCTGTTTCCACACCGGGTCGGGAATCAGGCCGATTGCCTCTCCGGGCACGTCGATCCCGGTTCTCGAACCGAGACCCAGCATTTTAGCATATTTGTGAAGATTTGTAACCCCCGCCTGCCGTCCGGCGTTGAAGAAATAAACGTTGCATGACTGGGCTATGGCCTGAACCATGCTCAATGTGCCGTGTCCGCCGCCTTTCCAGCATTTGAAAGAATGCGAGCCGAGGCGGAATGCGCCCCGGCAGGTGAAAGTGTTGGCGGGAGTCAGTATATGTTCGTTGAGAGCGGCGGCGGCGGTGACGAGTTTGAACACCGAGCCTAGGGGTGCGGCCACGCTTACCGCCCGGTTCATCATCGGGTGGGAAGGGTCTTTGTGGAGGCTGCTCCAGACTTCGGGGGAGAACCCGCCGGTCGATAGGTTGGCGTCGAACGAGGGGTTGGTCGCCATGACCAGAACTTCGCCAGTTTGGGCTTTCATCACTAGCGCGGCTCCGGGTCGCCCTCTTTCTATCAGCGCCTCGTAAGCTTCCTTCTGAAGGCGCATGTCTATCGCGCAGACGAACGGCTCTCCGCCGAGCGCTTCCTCCTTTTCGGCGGCCCGAAGGAACCTGCCTTTTGAATCGACGCGCAGTTTTCTGCGCCCCTTGGTTCCTGTGATTTTCAGTTCGTATTGCCGTTCGAGGCCGCTCTTTCCCACTCTGTCTCCTGCGCGGTAGCCTTTGTGCCTGAAGCGTTGAAGGTCTTCCGGGGAAATCTCGCCGACGTAGCCGGTAACGTGCGCGGCGACGGCTCCGTGAGGGTATGTCCTCATCGGATTGGCCTGAACATAGCTGCCCGCGCCCGCGCCTTTCTCCTCGATCTCGGAAGCCTCCTTGAACGTGACGCGCCGGGAATCCCATAGCCCGTTGCGCTTGAGCGTCACCAGACTGTAGCCCGGAGCGTCGTAGGCCATCGTCACGCCGTTTCTGTCCACGATAGGAGCTCTGACTGCGGGCATCGGAATGTTTTTAAAACTGTTTTTTTCAGATTGGAAGGCGTACTCGCCTCCGTCGCGCAACTGCATGTGCGCCAGCCGTGCGAGCAGGGCGGTTAAGAGAGCCGCGGCGATAAGCGCCAGCACGCTGAGCCGGAACGCGCCCGTTCGGCGCGCCCTTATGTTCGTGCGGTTTTTTTGGTTGTATCTCGTCATCTTGATGTCGGAAAGCTCCAGAGGCTATCTTCTCATTCTGTAGGCCACAGCGCGTCTGCGGTCTCTGAACGCGGCGAGCATAAGAAGAAACACGGCGAAATCCGCCGCGCTCCACGCCGCTACGAACGCCCACGCGGTTCCGGAAGGGAATTCGCCCCGCGAAGCTCCCAGCAGCAATATGGAATTCGCGCAGGTTATTATGAGCCAGTATGACATCACATGGAACGCGGACCCCGGCCTGAACATTGCGGCTTTGACTGAATGCGCCGCCGGAACCGCCGCCGCGAACACCGCAAGAGGAACCGCCGAGCGTGAGATAGCTCCTGCAACGATGCCTGCTGCAACAGCCAGAGCTCCCGCCCGCTTTTCTCCCAGCATCTCCGCCGCCAGAACGAAACACAGGCTCAGGTTCAGCCCTGTCAGCCACACAAGCGCGCCCCGGAACGGATATGTTTGCAGCCACAGAAGCAGCAACAAAAGGAACGCCAGCCCCGGTGTCCCTAATCTCTTCATAGTTTCGCCAATATAAGATAGTAAAGATTAGACATATCGACCGCCGGTTTGACGGTGACTGTCGGAGAAAGCTTTTTGCCCGCCGGAGCCACGCGCGCGACGCGCCCGACAGGCAATCCCTCCGGGTAGTTGCCCCCATAGCCGGATGTCGTTACTCTGTCGCCCGGAGATATGCCCGCTTCGGTCGGCAGCATGTCCACGCGTATCATTCCGGAACCGTCGCCTCTGGCGATGCCGAATGTCCCCCTGTTTTTTATGGAGACGCTGGTGGCGGAGTTTGCGCCCGTCACGAGCAGAACCGACGCGGTGGAGTCCGTTACAGACACCACTCTGCCGGCCAGCCCGTCGCCGGTCAGGGCAACGAAGCCGGGGCTGACCCCATCCCGCGCGCCAGCGTCAACCGTGACTTCTTTGTGCCATGAGCCGATGTCTCTGACGACGACGCGCGCGACAATCCCGGCGGTGGCTGTGGCGAAATCTATCTCTCGCGTTTCAAGCCGCGCCTCAAGTTTTCGGACGGCGTCTCTGCTTTGAGCTAGGTCGATAAGGAGGCGTGCGCGTTCGGCGTCGGCCTCGGCGAGTTTTCGCCGCGCGTCCGCCTTGCCGCCCACCGAATATGACAGCGCGTCGCCAGCGTCCGCTATGATTGAGTTCACTGCGGCGGCAGGCGCTCGCGTGATTCCAGACAAATCAAAAAAATGAAATAGCAGGGCGGCCGCGGCCACCGGAACCGCGATGAATGCCAGCCTGATTATCTTGAATCGTTTCATAGCGCGGCGGTCGGCCCTCCGTTATCCCGTGAACTGGCGGCTGCCCGGAGTGGTCGTGAATCTGCCGTATTTCCGCATGTCCCCCGAAACCTTCTCGGCTCCCTGAATGCACGCGTGCTGAGGGTTGCCGGATATCGAGCAAGACAGCCCGGTCACGTGGCTGATTAGCGACCCCATCCCTTCGAGCTGGGCGGTTCCGCCGCAAAGGTAAAGGCCGTGTCTTTTAATGTCCGCCGCCAGATCCGGGGGCGCTTTTTCGAGCGACGCCTTTATCGCGTTCGCTATCCGGTTCAGCGGCCCTTCCATCATCTCCCGCAGTTCCCAATTCGAGATGAACTGGGCGCGCGGCAATCCGTCCATGACGCTCTTGCCGTATATCTCGCGCGTCTCGTCCCTGTCCGAAGGATACGCGCTTCCCATCGCTGTTTTCAACTGTTCGGCGGTGTGCGCGCCGACGAGTATCCTGTGTTTTTTCCTTATCCCGGAAATAACCGCCTCGGTGAGGTCTTCCCCTCCTACCGGCTCTGACACGGAGAACATCAGTTCGCCCTCGCTGAACACCGCCGCCTGAGTGGTTCCGCCACCGAGATAGACGCATACCAACCCTCTGGCTTTGTCTATGGGCAGCCCCATTCCCACCGCCGCCGCAACCGGAGCCTCGACTAGAAAAACTTCCCTGCCTCCCACCTGTATCGCCACGTCCTCGAACGCTTTCTTCTCCACATCCGTCGCTCCCGTGGGCGACACAACGCATATCCTCGCCCCGAGCAACGCCTTCTTCTTGAACAGGTTTTCGAGCAACCCGTTCAACATCGCTTCGGCCAATTCGAAGTTCTCTATCACGCCGCGCTCGACAGGCTTGAGTATCTCCAAGTGGGGCGGGCATCTGCCGAACAGCTTGTACGCCTCTTTGCCCACAGCCTCCGTCTCGCCGTCCCGGTAGTTCACCGCCACGAAAGAAGGCTCGTCTAGGGCAACCCCGTTCCCGCGCACGAATACCCTCGTCCGCGTCGTCCCCATGTCGATTCCCATATCGACGCTCAACAGATTCTTCACAGACCTGAATAGCGACTTCACCTTGAGCGCCTCCATAAACAGCTTATAGTCCGCATGAATAAAAACGGACTATCTATAATATCTTAATAACCGGCTGGAAAATTGATAACATCCGAAAGAAGCCCGCTCGCCCCCCGCGATTCAGTTTATCACAGCTCACGGCGCGCGCGTCAGACGACGCGGCGTTTCATCGCTTTTGCGGCCTTCTCGATTTCGGCGCGCTGTTTTTCATAGCCGGGCCGCCCCATCAGCGCGTATGTGGACACTTTTCCGCTCTCCACTCCCGGCTGGTCAAACGCGTTCACTCCGTATAGCGCGCCCGCGTACGCCGTCTGAATTTCCAACATGTATAGAAGCTGCCCTACGGAGACGGCGTTGATTTCCGGCAGGATTATCGAGCAGTTCGGACGGCGCGCCGCCGCAAGCGCCAACTCTGTCGCCTTCTGTTCCGCGTTCAGCAACTCGTCCATCCCCCGGCCTGCCAGATACGCCAGCCCCGGCATGTCGGCGTAAACTTTAGGGATTTTCACAGTCCGGCGGAACTTCTCCACTCGCATGAATGTCACCGTCTTGTCTGCCGGGCCTTCCATGTAAAGCTGCAACTGAGAATGCTGGTCGGTGGCTCCTACCGCTTTCACCGGCGTTTGCCCGGCGCAGACCGTCCGGCCGTCTGTCGAATGCTTTTTGCCGAGGCTTTCCGCCCACAACTGCGCAAACCAGTCCGCCACGCCTCCCAGCGCGTTCGCGTAGGGCATCATCACCTGAATATTCTTCCCCTTCGCGGTGTCCATAAGGAAGTGCAGGGCAGCTCCCGCCAGCGCGGGATTTGAGGCTATGGAGGCGGAAGCGCAACGCTTGTCCATCGCGGCGGCCCCGGACAGCAGTCCGCGAATATCTATCCCCACTATCGCGGCGGGCAACAGCCCCACGGCTGTCAATACCGAAAACCTTCCTCCGACTCCGTCCGGCACGACGAAACTGCTCAGACCCTCCCGGTCCACTATAGCGCGCAGGTTTCCCCGCTTTATGTCCGTCGTGGCGACAAGATGTTCTTTGAGCGCGCTCTTGCCCAGCTTTTTCACAATCATGTCGCGGGCTATCATAAGGGCGGACATCGTTTCGGCGGTCCCGCCGGATTTCGTTATCACATTGAAAAGAGTCTTTTTCGGGTCGAGCAGGTCGAGCATAGCGGCTATGCGCTCAGGGTCAACATTATCTTCGACGAACAGCCGGGGCGCTCGCCGCTTAGAGGCGTCCAACAGGTTGTAGTGCGCCGGATTCAGCGCCGTCTGAAGCGCGGTCATACCCAGCGCCGAACCGCCTATGCCGAGAACCACTAGGTTTTCAAACTTTCGGCGCGCCCCGGCGGCGTACTTTTCGATAGCGGCGGCATCCATCGTATACGGAAGGTCCATGAACGGAAGTTTCCCTGCCTTGCGCTGAGCGGAAACCGATGCAAATGCTCCCGCCGCCTGTTTCTCCCCGCTCTTCAACTGATTGGCCGTCAGGCCGTCCTTCGCCCCGACCGCGTCAGACATCATATTCGTGTAATCGAGCTTGATACCGCCGACAACATTCTTCTTCGCCGCCATGTCAGCCTCCTGTTTTGTGGTTAAACCATTTTGCGATATTAATAATCTTGGATGGACTCATATTTTCACCGATAACAATTATAGCAAAGCTTAATCGCGATTCGCCACCTTGCAGGCATTTTCTGGAACTGGAAAGAGCTGGTTTTGAATTGAACGAAGTTCAACAAAACCGGCGCATCGAGAGTTTTTTGGAAGGGGCGCGGGGAAACCTATTTTTGCAAAAAATGGTTTCCTCGAAAAATCATAGAAAATCTTTTTCATAAAAAAGCATTTGCGAAATTAACGTTTTACGCGAGGGGGGACGATTCGGGTGACGCGCGCTTTAGAGCCGCGCAACTTGCTCTCGGCAAGAAGGGCGAGGGATTTCACAGGCCCGGCGCCTTTGCGGGTCACCATCATCGCGTTTATCCCCATCAGCCCCATAAGAGCCGAGCATGTGGCCGCCAGATTGTTGCACCCGGGAGACGTGAACACGCGGCCCCGGCCCAGCCGCGCGCAAAGCTCCTCGGCCCGCTCCTCTATCGCGCAGTCGCCGACAACCAGAACCGGGGTGTCAATCCGCGACACTTTTCCATCGTCCGTCCCTTTTCCCATTACTATGGCGAAGTTGTGGAAACACCCTATGTCATTGGCGAAGACTTCGAGGGCGGTTTCAGGGTTTCTGCGGCAGCCCTCCTCGCAGCATCTTTCCGCGCCTCGGATTATCTTCACGCCGGGAGGGAATCTGTCCAGAAGCTGATGAGAGAGAGACATGCGGCGGTGTTCGAGCAGATCGGCGCCTTCGATGTCCATCTGCGCGATGTCCCAGCATCCCGCGCCGTCTTCTTTCAGCAACCTGAGGTGTTCGACGTCGTCCACATCGTATCCCATCAGCCGCGCGCCTACGACGTCCACCGCCAGAGTGTCCGTCCCGCCGATGAGAAGTCCGACAGGGATAATGCATTCTGAGGCGAAGCTCTCGGCGGTGTAGTGTCCCCGGTTCACCGCCACGCGCCCGTCGATGAGGGTGAAGTCCGGCTTGACCGTCAGATAGATGTCGGCAAGTTTCCGATGAAGCAGCCAGTTGTGGTCTCGTATGCGGGAGGTTTGATGCACGAGGCCGAACTGGTTTTTCACGCCCAGAGTGACTTGGCTCATCGAGTGTGTTTTCAGCATCGGGACGTTTATGTACAGATTTTCGTCGCGCCGCCGGATGAACTTCTCGACCACAAGCTCGGAGAGGTCTATCGTGTAGTCGAAGTTGGGGAGGCTGACGGGCGCGGCTCCGGTTTCGTCTAGGAACACCGGTGTCGCGCCTTCGCGCGCGCACATCTTGGTCATTCCCGTCGCCTCGAACACCAGCCGTGTGAAATTGCCCTGAGTGCAGTTTTCGATGACATACACCGCGCGAGCGCCATCCGCCTTGAACCGGCGAACAACCGCGCCGACCAGTTCCGGGTCGGTGAACACATTCGGCTTGAAATCAATCGCGTTCACTTTGATAAAGACGTCGCGAGAGCTTTTCAGCAACGCGCCAGCCCCGCTGAACGCCGCGAACATCTCCGCCACTGCGGCGTCCATGCCGCGCGCCCCTGTGTCAACCGCTTTTATCTTTGTCATTTATTCAGCCCGACATCGAATATTGTTTTTTTGCCAATTCGTGTAAAACAATCAACTCTCGAGCAACAGCATCATTTTCTCTAGAATATCTATGTGCTTTTCAGCGTGAACTTCAGCGTTACACTTGCAACAAATCACAATCAAGTTGTCTGCTGTGTTCGCCCCGCTTTATTTATAATGTTCAATGCTCTATCCGCACAACACACACTTGTTATCGCCTCTTTTGTAGACCCCTTTTAGGCCGCAATCAGGTATGCGCCTGCATCGTGCGGCTCCGCTGACCTACCAGCTGATTGAATCACATATTGTCCAACTTTCAGGTCGTATCGACCTAAGAACCGGGAAGCAAATCAAAATCTCAAACCACCGTCTTCAATATCCAAGGCTACAGCAAGCGCCAAGGCATTTCTTAAGAAAAACGCTCCATAGTTCTTCGAAAGTAATATTAAATGTTCTGCCGCTCTATCACTCCATTCGCCGCTTATGACAAGAGCGTTGTGCAATTCACTCATCGAAACATCTTGCTTCGAAGTATCATCTTTTCTTGTTATCTCTTTAATGAAAGTTTCGTATTCCTCAACCAGAAAATCAATATTTAAACCAATCATAAAACAACTCCTTGAGAAATGTTCTTAGGCGACAAAGACATTGTCTCTGTGCCATTTTATATGATTTAATGATGGAACAAAACGATGTGGCATCATCATGGGTTTGCCGTTATAAACGCATATCGCATCCTTGGTAGCTCTATCCTCAGAGCGAAGTAAACTGCGCGAAATCACAATGGAAAAATCATCAGATATCGTCAAAAGACCATTGTCAAATAGTTTGTCAAAAGTCGAGCTTAGGCAAAGCCCATTTGTAGGATCTGTTCGATATTTTTCTTCCTTACTCCATGGGATAATGTGACTCGCAATCAAACATTCAGGAATATTCAAACCAGTAATGCAGCATCTCCATTCATAATTGGTCATAATGGTTTGTCTGAAAAATGATTGATGAACACGATGCTTCACTGTTTTTAATTGCTCAGTGGGGCCATCTGGAAATATAATATTAACAGTCTCCGCTGTATCATTTTTAGTTTTCTTCCTGATTTTATATGCTTCGAAAACTAGGTTATTCCAATCATTATTAAATTCATTCCAAATTTCTCTGTCTAGTCGACTATAATGAGGCAAACCTGATATGTTTTGCTGCCTCAAATGTGGATCAAATGCACCGAAATTACCAAGTTTGCGAGCGACACTTGCAGGAGTTCTATGTAGTATTTCGGCAAGGTTTATGATTTCCGTATTGTTAGCTTTTGTTTTTTTAAATGGAATTCTACAATAAAGTTCAAAAGCAAGAATCAATTCTTCTCGTTTCCATGGCGCCCCATAATTTTCCACGTTATTATTCGTTACCATATTTAGTGCCTACAAAGAAACTTGGTAAA
The DNA here is from genome assembly GCA_029573925.1 of bacterium. Classification (GTDB taxonomy): domain Bacteria; phylum UBP15; class UBA6099; order UBA6099; family UBA6099; genus UBA6099. Next base: position 7,897 of record JAKQBV010000581.1, on the reverse strand, counting down.
TTCAAAATCATCTATCGTTTATATCCACATTTTATCATATTGAACAATGCTCAATCAATCGAAGATGCGAATAACAGTTGTCGTTGTCCCGATGAGATGTGGACAGAGAAAGCTAGGCTGGAGGGCTCAAACGCAAGCGCCGCCTCGGGAATGTCCCGGAGGCGGCGCGGAGCGCGCAATCTGATATGGCCTCGGATGCGGGCTAGCCCGCGTTTGCCGTCAGAACGGATAGCCGAGGGAGTACAGAGACTTCCAGCCTTTTGAGAGCGGCTTCTTGGTGAGGGCGTCAAGCTCTTCCTTGGAGCGCTCGCAGATTTCGTTGCCGGGGGGAAGTTTCCCCGGAGGGAAGGCTTCTCCGATGTCTTCGATGAGCTGCACCATGTAGTCGAGCAGGGCGCTGATGCCGGGTTTCGCTTTTTCCGGGTCGGCGAGAGTGGATTTGCCGACGCAGCCTTCGGGGTAAGCGGAGATCTCGATAGGCCCGCAGCCGACCTGACCGTACCATGCGATGGGCCGGTTGAGGAGGTTGCCGGCTTTGTCGATGTGCCCGTCCTTCATGTAGCCTCGCGGCACGGTGTCGCACGCTTGCTTCATGTCGAAGAATTCGGGGAACAGGGCCAGCGACCACGATGTCTCGACTTCGTCGGCGTGGATGAAGTTGGTGTCGTACATCCCGCCTTCGGATTTCAGTTTGAAGTAGTCGCGCACCGCGTGATACCAGTTGAGGTTGATGAATACGCCGGGGACCTGAAAGTGTTTTGCGAACTGGTGAATGGCGGTCGGGATGACGTATTCCTGACCGTGGCCGTTCAGCAAAATCATTTTGCGGAATCCGGCGTTCCAGAACCCGGCCATCATAGCTTTGAGCATCCCGATGAAGTATTCTTCGGGCACTAGGACGGTTCCGGGCATGCCCATGTGGTGATAGGGGTGGGAGCCGTACCACAGTGGCTGGGCGACGGTGCAGCCGGTGACGGCGGCGACCTGCTCGGCCATGCGGGTTACGAGGAAGGTGTCCTCTCCGGGACAGGCGTGGGGGCCGTGCGCTTCGGTGCTGCCTATCGGCAGGATTATTATGTCGTTCTTCTTCAGGCGTTTTTCAATTTTCGCCCACGGCATGTTCTGGAAATAGATTTCGTCCGGGCTTTCCATCTTGCCGTCAGCCGGCAGTTGCCATTTGTGTTTCTTCGGAACGCCGCGCGACGGTTTTCCGGCGCTCTTCTTTGCTGTTTTAGCTTTTGCTTTTGCCATTTCGTTTACCCCTCCCGAGAGGTTAAATTTGATTTGTTCGCATTCAGAGTCCCGCCAGTCACGGCGCGACGATTATCTCGATGCCTTCGCCGCGTTTCATAATCTCGATGCCGTCAAGGATGTCGTCGAGTTTCAAGCGATGGGTGATGAGTTTTTCAAGCGGCAGCTTCCCGCCCTTGAGCAGCCTGATGACCGCCGGGAAGGAATGGTTGGAGATGAAAGTGCCGATGATGGAAAGCTCGTATCGGGTGATCTCGTACTGTACGCACTCGCAACAGGCGGAGCTGTTCATGCCGAACAGCAATACGCGGGCGCCTCGGCGGCAGATGGAGGTCGCCTCAGTCATGAGGCAGCCGACGGCGTCGATGACGAGGTCGGCGCCGATGCCGGTTTCGGCCATGACGACGTCCTTCAGGCTGTCCTTTTCGGTGTTGACGATGATGTCCGCGCCCATCTTGCGGGCCATATCCGCGCGCTGGGCGTTGACTTCGGAGACGATGACTTTGCCTGCGCCGCCGGCTTTCATGAGGGCGGTGTAGTACAGGCCGATCGGCCCGGCTCCGAGGACGACGACAGATTCTCCGGCCATCAGCTTGGCCTTCGTCGCGCCGTTCACCACACAGGACAACGGTTCGGCGAAGATGGCCAAATCCGTTGATAGATCGGCGGGGATTTTGTGCAGGGCCTTGGCCGGGGCCAAGTTGTACTCGGCGAACCCGCCGTCGATATAGATTCCCAGAGTGGTCATGTTCTCGCACATGTTGGGCATGGCCATCCTGCAGTACGGGCAGAGGCCGCATGTCAGGTTCGGGTCGACCGCCACGCGGTCTCCGGGTTTCAGGTGGGAGACGGCTTTTCCGGTTTCGAGCACTCGGCCGACGTATTCGTGTCCCAGAATGGCGCCGGGAGTGGCCGGGTGGCCGGGTGGCGTCTTAAGTATCTGGCAGTCGGTGCCGCAGATGCTCGCCGCCTCAACTTTCAACAGCACGTCGAAATCGTCTTTGATTTTCGGGATGGGAACCTGTTTCAGGACAATCTTTCCTTCGCCTTCAAAAACGGCGGCTTTCATGGTGTCGCTCATATTTTATCGCCTCTCCGGTAATCGCGCGCGGGGAGGCCGCGCGCGTAATTTAGCCTTATGTCAACTTTCCACCACGTCGCCTTGAAGCGGCTTAACAGTCGCGCCCAGACCGGTCAGATAGTCGATGCCTTCCTGAATATGCGCCTCGGAGCCGCCCTGCAGCTCGATTGCCATCCACGCTTCGGTGGCGGACACGTCCGCGCGCCTCACGTTCGGGGACAGGTCGTATTCTTTGACGAGCCTGTAAAGAATTGGCTCCTTGACGAGATCGGCGCTCATAGACACGTGAAGCCTTTTCCTTATCATTTCATCCTCCGGCGGCGGCGGGCACGATCTCTATCGTATCTCCGTCCCGCAATTCCGTTTCCGCGCCGCACATCTCGAAAATGTCTTTGCCGTTCACGTAGAGCCGAATGAAGCGGCGCACATCGCCGTCGGCGGTGGTGAGCCGGTCGCGCAGGCCGGGAGCGAGTATTTCCAGCGCCCGGATAGCCTCGTAAACTGTGGCGGCCTCGACTTCCGCCTCGGAGGCTCCGCCAGCCAGCCTCCTGAACGGGCCGGGTATCATTATTCTAACAGGCATCGGCGAAATCTCCAGAAAAAATCGAGCGTCTCACATATCAACGGCGCCGGGCACGTTCTCGGCGCGCCGCAATTGCGCAAGGAACGATTCAAGCTCGGATAACTTCGGCTCAATAACTCTCGGAGGTTTCAATCTGCCGGACAGCGCTTCCGGGGCTTTCAGCCCGCCGCCGGATATCACCGCTACCACTGTCTCCCCGGCCTTGAAAGAGCGGGCGGAGGCGAGTTGCTTGAGAGCGGCGACAACCGCGCCGCCCGCAGGCTCGGCAAAGATTCCCTCCTCGCGAGCGAGCGTTTTCATGCCTTCTATTATTTCGTTGTCGCTGACCGCCGCGATCGCGCCGCCGGTGTCCCGTGCCGCCCGCAGCGCGTACACGCCGTCCGCAGGATTGCCGATTGACAATGATTTGGCGAGAGTCGCCGGGGTGGCGGGCTGGATCAGTTCGGATTTCTTGCGGAAAGCAGCCGCCACCGGAGCGCAACCTTCCGCCTGCGCTCCGTGCAGTTTTGTTTCCTGCGATTTTAAAATTTCGACCGCCGTCAGCTCGGTCATTCCCTTTCGAATGGCGGTGAGAGTGGAGCCGGAGGCTATGGGAGCGACGATATGGTCAGGGGCGGTCCAGCCGAGTTGTTCGGCTATCTCGAAAGCGATCGTTTTGGCGCCCTCCGCGTAGTAGGGGCGCAGGTTGATGTTGACGAACGCCCATCTTTCACGGGACATGGCTTCGTTGCACAGAGCGTTGATGCGCTGCGTGCCGCCCTTGACGGCGATTAGCGCCGGTTCGTAAATATTTATCGCGGCAAGCTGCGCCGGCTCCGCGTCGTGGGGGACGAAGATGACGCTTTTCAGACCCGCGCGCGCGGCGTGCGCCGCCAGCGAGTGCGCGAGGTTGCCTGTAGACGCGCAAGCCACCACGCCGAACCTAAGCTCCACCGCGCGGCTCACCGCCACCGCCACCATCCGGTCTTTCACCGAATGTGTGGGGTTCGCCGTTTCGTCTTTGATGTAAAGGTTTTTTATGCCGAGCCGGGCGCCGAGGTTGTCCGCTTTTAGCAGCGGAGTGAAGCCCGGAGAGAGGTCCACCGGGCGGGTTCCCTCAAGCGGAAGCAGTTCCATGTATCGCCAGATGTCGGGCGAGCCTTTTTTTATCTTTTTCCGGGTGGCGAGCTTGGAAGCGCGCTGGTAGTTGTAGTCCGCTTCTAGGGGGCCGAAACAGTAGTCGCAGACGCTGACCGCGCCGGGGTCGAAAGCCCTGCCGCATTCCTTGCATTTGAGGCCCGCCAGATTGCTCAAAAGCTACCGTCCTTCCCGGCCCCGGAGGGGCGCGCGCGCGGCCCGCCACGCCGCCCGCAGAATCAGATTCGAGTTTATGTTGATTGCGCTCGATTGTCAATAAACCAAGCGCGCGCGAGCGAGCGTGATTTTCCAAACGGGAACGGGGGGCGAGCCGCCGCGCGCGCGGCGCTGTTGAAATGAGCGGGCTTATCAAATATACTATTACCCTGTGGACGGGCGGAAAGCCCGCGCCCCGGCGCGCGCCGGAGGCCGGAGGTTAAGTTTTGATGACCGAGATGACCAGCAAGCTAGACGAGCTTTTCAAGCTCCAGCAGATCGACAACCAGATTCTCCAGAATATGCGGCGCATCCGCCAGATCGACAAGGTCGAGCATCCCGTTCAGAAGAAACACAGGGAGCTTAACGCCAAACTCGAGGCTTTCGACAAAGAACAGATACCGTTCAAAGCAAAAGCCAAGGAGCTTCAGGACCAGATAGCGGTATACAAGGATAAAAAGAACAACGTTGACATGAAGCTCGACGATTCCCAGACGGACCCGAAAGAGCTTCAGTTTATCTTCAAGGAAAGAGAGCAGTACACGAAGCTGATAAAGACAGCGGAAGACGAGATAGTGAAGCTGATGCTTGAGCTTGGCAACATCGACCTGAAGAAACGCGGGTTCGTCGAGCAGCTCAACGACATAGAAGAAGAATTCAAGAAAGTCACCGCCGAGCGCGCCGCCGACAAAGAGCGTTTCGCCGCAGAGGTCGAGAAGCTCCGAGATGAGCGCAAGGCTTTCAAAAACTTCTCCGACAAAACCCTGCTGTCGCACTATCAGGAACTGCAGAAGACGCATGACGGGATGGCAATAGCGACCATTGAGGACACCGAGGACAAAGACATCAAGGTATGCACCGGCTGCAACGTCGAGGTCAGCCTGAGAACGCTACAAGCGCTCGAACGCGCTGACGGGCTGGTTTACTGCCAGCGATGCGGGCGCATCCTGTACAGACAGGGCTGAGCGGAAACGGAATCCCCTGAAATACGATGAATAAAAACGAAGACAGTTTTTCCTATGATATTGACGCGTACACGGACGGCGCCGCGCGCGGCAACCCCGGCCCATCCGCAGCGGCGGCGGTTCTGATGAAAGGCGGACAGGTGGTCGCCGAACGCTCGATCTACCTCGGCCATTCGACGAATAACCGCGCTGAATACGAGGGCGCTCTGCTGGCGCTCGAGACGGCCGCCGAACTGGGCGCGACATCCCTGAGAATACATACGGACAGCGAACTTATCGCCCGGCAAGTGCGCGGGCAGTACAAGGTGAAGAACCCCGACTTGATGCCGTTGAGAGAGAAAGTTGTCAGGCTCGCCGCGAAGCTAGAAAAGTTCGCGATAGTCGAAATACCGCGTGGGAAGAACAGCGCGGCGGACGGGCTAGCCAATGTCGCCCTCGACACCGCACTCGGCATAAGACCCCGACGAGACTGACGCGCTTTAAAAATGATTTGCTGATTCTCTAAATCGAAAACAATCAGGAAAACGGCGCCGTTCATCTCGGAAATGCCTCGCTGGATATCTACAAAGTCAAAAGGGCAATAAAAAGGGGCGGGAGAGAATTCCCCGCCCCTTTTGGCGTCTGATAGCTTTTTTAGAAAAATCAGTGGTTGAACTTGCGGACGCCGGTGAAGACGAGGGCGATGCCCTGTTCGTCCGCGGCGGCGATGACGGAGTCGTCGCGCACTGAGCCGCCCGGCTCGACGATGAACTTCACGCCTGTCGTGGCCGCGTTGTCCAGCCCGTCCCTGAACGGGAAGAACGCGTCGGACACCAGAACTATCTTGCCGCTTTCGAGTTGTTTTGCGATGTAGGCGGCTTCATTCTTGAGGTACTCGGCGCGTTTGTTTTTGGAGAGAGAGGCGACGAATTCGTCGCGGTCGACTTTGGCGCCCTGAGAGGCGGCGAACTCGCGCTGGAGGTTGCCTGTGGCGCGAAGAGCGCAAAGGAGAACGGAGTCTTTGCGGTTGGGTTGACCGCAGCCCATGCCGATGACTTGGTATTTGCCCTTGGAGTATTCGCGGATGATGCTGATGGCGTTGGATTTCACGTTTTTGACGTGTCGGAGGCCGAAGTCTAGCATGTCGCCGGCGGCGGCTGGGGGTTGCTTTTTAGAAACGACGCCGACCATCAGCTTTTTGCCGCTGTTCTTGCATTTGTATTCGGAGGCTTTTTTCATGAGGTCGGCCGGCTTTTTGCAGAGGTAGTAAACGTCGTCGGTCTCCTGTTCGAGCATTCCTCCTGAGACGGCGCGCAGTTTGCTCTTCGGGGCGGCGGCGAACTTGATGCCGCCGAATTCAAGGAGCCTGAGGCCGGCTTTCTTTTTGCCTAGGGACTCGATGTAGTCGAGGGCTTTCTTCTCGATTTTCGGTGCGATGATAATCTCGACGAATCTGTCTTCGATGAGTTTGGCGATGCCGAGGGTCATGTTGCGGGTCAGGCAGATGACGGAGCCGAAAGCGCTGACAGGGTCGCCTGCCCAAGCGCGCTCGAAAGCTTCTTCGATTGTGGCGCCGGTGGCAAGCCCGCACGGGTTGCAATGCTTTATGATGGAGACCGCCGGGACTTTCTTGAATTCGAGCGCGGTCGTCATGGCCGCCTCGCCGTCAAGGTAGTTGTTGTAACCGAGCGCGCCGCCGAAGACCTGTTTGCAGTTCGGCAGGTTGGGCCATTCGACGCCTTCCTCGCGGTATAGCCAGCCTTTCTGGTGCCAGTTCTCCGCGTAGCGTCCGAGTTGGAACCCGTCGGTGTATTTGAGCCGTTTGACCATCTTGTCCTCAAGCTTCGCGCTGAAGAACGTGTTGATGGCGGCGTCGTAGTCGGCGGTGCGCTCGAACGCTTTCGAGGCCAGTTTCGCTCGGGTGTCCAGCGTTACCCCGCCGTTGTTCGCTTTCATCTCGGCCATGATGGAGCCGTAGGACGCCGGGTCGACGACGATCGCCACGCCCTCGAAGTTCTTTGCTGCGGCGCGAACCATGCACGGTCCGCCGATGTCAATGTTTTCGACCGCTTTGTCGACTGTGCAGTCTTTTGCCGCCGTCACTTTCTCGAACGGGTATAGGTTGCACACCACCATGTCGATTTTCGGGATGCCCAGTTCGGCGGCCTGTTTGACATGTGTCGGGTTGTCGCGCTTGTACAGCAGGGCGCTCTCATAGTTGAAACTTATAGTCTTCATCCTGCCGTCGAAATAGTCGTCTTTCTTGTTGCCCGTAATTTTGCTGATAGGAACCACTTTCACGCCCGCGTCCTTGAGCGCCTTGGCAGTTCCGCCGGTGGAAATGATCTTTACGCCGTTGGCGGACAAAAACTTCGCGAATTCCACCACGCCTGTCTTGTCGCTTACGCTAATCACGGCGGTTTTGATTTTTAACATAGAATCCCCCTTGTTGAAATCGCCGGCAGAAAGCCCGGCGGAATATTTTGCAGATTTCGCGCTCGACGCGCGGCCCGGCGGACGGAGCCGCCGCAGCGAGAGCAATTATAACCGGGGACAGCGGGCGCGGGCAACGCGGTTTGAGAAATAGTTCACAATGTCCCCCCGCGCCGCCCCTGCGCGGGGTTTCTTATGTTTATCCACAAAACGATTAGCGAGCGCGTCAGTCGGCGCGTCGCCCGGCAAAGCGCCGGACGGCGGCAAGCAGGG
>JAKQBV010000566.1 GCA_029573925.1 bacterium | reverse complement strand
GCGCGGCGAAGGTGATCATGCTCTCGGCGTGAAAATCGGCCTTGGAGTGCACTGTGCAGGGAAATATCTTCCAGACGCGGCTCTGAATGCGGAGATAAAAGACGGCGGTCTCGCCGGGGGCCAGCGTGAGCGGGAACGCCGGTTTGAGATGGCGTACGGGACGCTCGGAAAAGGGCACCGCGTATCCCGCGCGCATTACGGAACGCGAGCCGCCGGCGTCGGGGACGTACAGCTCGACGAGCTCGAGCGGCGCGAAGCCGATCTCGAGCACGAGCTCGCGCGGGCGGTCGAGCGGATTGACCAGTCGGAAGCGCGCCCAGCAGGCCGCGCTGTCGTTTGAGGCATAGGGCGTATTTTCCGACGGCCTCGCGAAGTCGCGCTCTCTCTCGCCGGAAACGACATCTTCGATGGCAAGGTTCCCGGCGGGGTCGTCGAGGATTTCAATGGTGCTGCCGACGGGAAGGCTCCGTACGCTCTCGCCGAGAACCAGGGCCTCGGGGACGGAGCGGGCCGCCGCCGGCGCGCGGGCGATGACGAGGAGTGCGAGGAACAGGTATAATTTCGGCCGCGTTCGCATGTGCGATGTCTCGATGCCCGTATATGTCTGTCCGCGCCGCATGGATGCGGTTGAGCCGGAAAAGAACTCACCCATGTTCGATGTCCGCCGGGGCTCGTGTCAAGAGATTTATCGCGTATCGCGCACGCGGTCGCGAGCCTGAAAATCACACGGCCGTCATATTGTTTGACAGACACGGTGCGGAATTCGTGCGAGTCTGATACGAAATCCGGGTCGGCGGAAGCTCTCGCCGTCACCGCGGCGCGACCGGATGAATGACAACGGCACGATGGGAGGATGCGATGGCGCGAACGGTTCCAGCGGCCGCGTGGTCGGCGGTTATGGTCTTACTTATTCTGTATCCGGCCGCGCTGGCGGCCGAGTCGGTCTTTCTGAAAGATGGAAGCATCGTAGAGGGCAGGGTCGTGAGGGAGAACGACCGCGAGGTTCAGCTCGCGCTTTCGGCCGGCGGGAGAAGGTCCATCCCGCGCGGCGAAATACTGCGCACGGTGTATCACGAAGAGTATAAGCAGAAACGCTTCATCTATCTGATGAGCGGGGAGATGATAGAGGGCTTCATTGTGGATGAGGATCGCGAGACCTATACGTACCGGAGAGATCTGGCCTCCGCCAGGGAGAACCGTGTCGCGCGCTCGAAGGTCGATTTCATATCGAAGAGACGGCTCGAGGTGAAGGAGAAAAAGGAGCGGGTCGAGACCGCGGCGGTAAAGAGTGGAATGGTACGCGGCGCTGTCAGCGATACGGCCCGCACGGAAAGCAGGCGTGAGGGCTTAATCTCGCGCGCGCCCAGGGTGCGCGTCGGTTGCGGGCCCGGGCCTCTTGGCGGCGGACTTGGATGGAAGGACATCGACGGCAGGGGCTGGGAGGACCAGATGTCGGTGCTGGTTGATGTAGTTATATGGAGGGAGCGCGACGCGGATGGAAGCGGATTCGACTTTTATCTGCGGGGAGGAAGAAAGGAGTACGACGCTTATCCCGTCGAGACGCAGTCCGGTCAGGTTCGCCTCGGAACGTTCGTTAACGCGTATATCGGCGAAAGTAAAGTGCCGGCCACCGACAATGTCATAATCTTTGAAGTCAACCACTATTACCTTTCGCCCGGAGCGAGGTACAGCCGGGGGATGTATTTTCTGGGCATACTCTGGCAGGGATACGTAATGCTCCATTACCAGTATTCCCGTGTCGAACTGGACACCGAACTTCAAGTCGATCTGGGAGGAGGAGTCTGGTCGGAGCCCAGAAACAAAAAATACAAATATACATCACACGGGATAGCGGGCGGCGCGGGCATTGAGCTGGGTTTGTTTCGGTATTTCGGCGTATTCGCTGAAATGACATACGGATACAGTCCGGCCATGCCATCTGACAGAAACCTCGAGGAATTCGCGATTAACTTCGGCCTGACGTGGCGCACCTCATACCGGTAATCGCGGGAATGCGCACCGACGGGGCGCGTCTGTGGCACGCTCCAGGCGGGTGGAGATGCCGGTAGCGCGGCGCCTTTCGAAATCGGGGATGAGCGTTCGCTCGGTATCCGCGGGCGCGCGGGCGAATTAGTACTTGAAATTATGAACAGCCGCCCGTATTGTGTATCGTGAAATGCGACGTCGCGAGAATTCCCCGGGTTCGCGCGATATATTCCCGGTCCGGAACCGTCATTTTTGTTGCGCGTCACGGCGGCCTGTTTGTATCACTATTGGAAAGATATACCATCGGCGGAGAGTAAACGGCAATGAAAATCGAAACGGTGAATTCTCGTTTTGTCTCGACGTTCGTCATGACGCTTCTGTGCGCGTGCGTGGGACTGGTCTCGTGCGCGAAAAAGGAGGGCCCGCCGC
>JAKQBV010000553.1 GCA_029573925.1 bacterium | reverse complement strand
TGTCGATGTCCGGCTTGGTGTTAGGCATGCAGACGACGGAAGTGAAACCGCCGGCGGCCGCCGCGCGAAGCCCGCTCGCCACATTTTCCTTATATTCGTAGCCGGGGTCTCGGAAGTGGACGTGGATGTCCACCAGCCCCGGAGCCGCCTTCAGCCCGGACGCGTCCAGAACCTCCGCGCCCGCCGCAGACGGCTTTCCGATTTCCATTATGACCCCGTCCTCGACGAGGATATCGTTGCGCCCGGCGGTTTTGCCCGCCGGGTCGATTATCTCAGATCCCTTAACTAACAGCTTCATGCGCGGCCTCCTTTCCCCCTTCGAGCAGATAGAGCACGGCCATTCTCACCACCAGCCCGTTCCTCACCTGCTCCTCGATGTAAGTGTCGTTCCCGTCGGCGACGTCGTGGGAGATTTCAACCCCCCGGTTGATCGGCCCCGGATGCATCACCATCACGTCTTTTTTGAACTTCGAGAGCAGGTCGCCGTTCACGCCGAACAGTTCCGCGTATTCCTTTAGTGAAGGCAGCAGGCTGTCCTTCTGGCGCTCGGTCTGAACGCGCAGGAGGTAGAGAACGTCGGTGTCTTCGAGAATCGCGTCGGGCCGATAGTGGACCTCCGCGCCGAGTTTTTCGATGTTGACAGGCAGCATCGTCGGGGGCGCGACGAGGCGGACGTTCGCCCCCATCTTGTTGAGCGCGAAGATGTTCGAGCGGGCCACCCTGCTGTGCGCGATGTCGCCCATTATCGCAACGTTCAACCCTTCGAGCCTGCCCAGTTTCTGCCTTATCGTAAACAGGTCCAGCAGAGCCTGAGTCGGGTGCTCGCCGAAACCGTCTCCGCCGTTAATCACCCTGAAGTCGCCCTGTTTGGCGATGAACTCCGGCGCGCCGGTGTGCGTGTGGCGCACCACAATGTAGTCCGCGCCCAGAGCCTTCATCGTAAGCGCGGTGTCTTTCAGCGACTCGCCCTTGACGGCGCTGCTCGTGCTCGCCGCGAAGTTCAGCACGTCCGCGCTAAGCATCTTCGCCGCAAGCTCGAACGACATCCGCGTGCGCGTGCTCGGCTCGAAAAACAATGTCACCACCACCTTGCCGCGCAGCGCCGGCACTTTCTTTATCGGCCTGTCCAATATCTCAAGAAACACTTTGGACTGTTCGAGTATCTTGGTGATATCTTCCCTGTCCAGAGAGCGAATTCTTATTAGGTTTCTATCCATAAATCCTCCGTGTTCGATTCAGGCGGGATCATTCGTCGTCCGCGGCGCGGTCGAGGCTGCGCCCCAGCGTGACCCCCTCGATGCCGTCCACTTCTCGCAGCCGCACGTGCACCCACTCCAACCGCGACGTCGGGATGTTCTTCCCAACGTAGTCCGCCCTGATGGGCAGCTCTCTGTGGCCCCGGTCGATGAGCGCGGCGAGCTGTATCACCTGCGGCCTCCCCAAGTCCATTATCGCGTCCATCGCCGCGCGAATCGTGCGCCCGGTGTATATCACCTCGTCTGTGATAACTATCCGCGCGTTCTCCACGTTGAACGGAACGGTCGTGGCCCGCACTTGAGGGTGATGGCGCATGTGCGAAAGGTCGTCTCGGTAGAGAGTGACGTCCAGCGCGCCGACGGGCACGTCCGCGCCCTCGATTTCCTTGATAATCGCCGCCAGCCGCTCGGCGATGGGCACTCCGCGCGTCTGCAACCCCAGAAGCGCCAGCCGCTCGGCCCCTTTGTTCTTTTCCAGAATCTCATGCGCTATCCTTATCAGCGCCCTCTTGATCCCCTCTTCGTCCATTATTTCGACAGTTTTCGACTTCAATCCGCGCCGCCTCCATTCCGCGCGCCGAAACGTCCGCGCGCATAAAAAAAGCTTCCCCTCAGGGAAGCTTTTCATGCCCATGTTAGGTTGCGTCTCATGATTCCCACCTTGCCGGCATCTCCGTACCGGCTTAAAGCTACCCTGATTATCCACGCCCCCGGAAAAAAATCAAGCCCCCCGCGTTGAATATGATATTTACTCCATCATAAAAAACCGCGCTATCGGCGATTCACCGCCATTATGACGGCATAAAAATACTGTTCAGCAAGAATATCCAATATAAGCTTTCTCGTCATGACCATTTTCGGTTTTCTTAATTCTCTAAGCTTTGAAATTCCCACATTATTATGTTAAGCAAACCGCCATTCACTCAGCCTGACTGTCATATGCGCGCCTAATCCTCATTCTCAAGAATCACTATCGCTTCCATTTCAACCAGCAGTTCAGGCCTGCAGAGCGTCGCTTGAATGCATGTGCTAGCCGGAAAGACTTCAAGTCCCTGTTCCTTGAAGAAGTCGAACCTGACCTGAGCCAAATCGTGATAGTGTTCTTCCATGTGCTTGAGATAGATAGTCGTGCGCGCCACATTGCGCCATGTGGCGCCCTCGGACTTCAGCAGTTCCGTCACATTCTCCAGCATTCGACGCGCTTGTGCCTTCAGATCGCCTTGATGTATGCTCAGGCCCTGATCATCCACGCTCGCGGTTCCTGAAATGAACAGCATGGCGATGCCTTTGATATCCACTCTCGTGCCACGCGAAAACGGAACCGGCTTGTCGTAGTCATACGCCTCGTTCAACATGTGCGGAATCTTCATCGGCCTCGTCTTCATAAACTGCCCTCCAAGGTTTTTGCTAAATATGAACACAGTATCAGCCATCCTGTTTTTTATGTCAACGAGCCGGATTCCAGTATTGAACCGCGCCGCGCCGAAATATGTTTTATCTCTTTTTTCATGCGCGCGGCGAATCCGGGTTAATAAAAAAAGCGGCTCGGAAATGGAGCCGCTGGAGCTTGAACCGTGTTGCGGACGGTTCAATGAGGTAGGTTGCTGAAACGGGCAAAGTCCGCGGGCGTTGACCGCCCGCGGACGCTGTCCATATTCATCGTTGCCGGTTGCCGCGCGGGACGCTTCTCCCGCGACGGCTTCTTCGGTTACTTCTCCACTTTCGCCAGTTCGGTCTGAGCAGGCGCGTCCACCACCGCGGGAGCGGCGGGTTTTACTTCGATGCCCATCGCCTGAACCACGAGTGTGGAAATGTCTTTGAGTTTAAGTTTCTCTTCCATTTCAATGAGCTTTACGCCGTCTTCGATCATCTGCATACAGTACGGGCAGGCGACCGCGATGGTGTCCGCTCCGGTGTTGGCAAGCTCTTTGGCGCGGCGAACGTTGAGCCGTTCGTCGCCGGGCACGTCGAGGTCCATGTCCATGAAGTAGTTGCCGCCGCCAGCTCCGCAGCAGAAGCTGTCTGCGCATTTGTTCTTCGGCTCGATGGCGGTCACGCCTTTGATGGACTTGACGACGCTTCGCGGCTGTTTGGTCTGTCCGGCGTATCTGCTCAGGTAGCAGGGGTCGTGATAAACCACTTTGCCGGCGACTTCTTTGTTCAGCTTTATCTTGCCCTGCTCTATCAGTTCGTTGAGGAACTGTCCGTGATGGACGACTTCGTACTTGCCGCCGAACTGGCTGAACTCGTTTTTGAGGGAGTTGAGGCAGTGGGGGCAGATGACCACTATGCGGTTGAACTTGATTGAATTGAGTATCTCGACCTGATTCTTGGCGAGGCTCTGGAAGACGTTTTCGTCGCCGAGGCAGCGGGCGGGGTCGCCGCAGCATGTCTCGTTGTCGCCGAGCATGGCGAACTTCACGCCGGCGGCGCGCATGATGGCCATCATGTTTTCGGCGATGTGCTGTTTGGCTTGGTCGTAGTTGGCGACGCAGCCGAGCCAGAAGAGGACGTCGGTTTCTCCGCCGGCATCGATGATGTCGGGCATCTCGCCTTTGATCCAGTTGAGGCGGCCCTGCTGCGGGCCGAACGGGTTGCCGCGCTGTTCGAGCGCCTTGAGGGCGTTCTTCGCGTCTGCGGGCAGCCTGCCGTTCATCATAACTTCCGAGCGGCGCACTTCTACGAGCTGGTCGATGTGCTCGATCATCGCCGGACACACTTCCATGCAGGCGCGGCATGTGCGGCACAGCCACAGCCCGTGCTCGTCCAGCACGTCTCCGATGAAGGGTTCGAGTTCGAGAGGTTGCTGTTCGGCGGCTCCCTCTTCGCCTTCTGCCTTGGCTCCGTCGCCGCCGGCTTTGGCTTTTTCCTGCGCTTCATACATCTTATAAAGCGATTTCTTCAGGGACTGTACTACTTTGCGAGGCACTAATGGATATCCGCACTGGCTGACCGGGCAGGCTTCTTCGCAACGTCCGCATTCGAGGCAGGCGTCCAAGTCCAGCGCGTTTTTCCACGTGAGGTCTTTCGCCGTGGTGTGTCCGAAATTGAACTCCTCGACATCGTCGCGGGAGAACAACTCTTCGAGGTCTTCCCTCTGCAACGAGCCTTTAGGCTTGTCGTTGGAAAACATGTAGTTGGCCGGGATGAGCAGTATGTGGAAAAATTTGGTGTAAGGCAGAGAAGCTATGAGGGCGAAGGTGGCCAGCGCGTGAGTCCACCACACGAGCGGGTAAACCACCGGCACGGAAGCTTCGGAGAAGACGCCCATCGCTTTAGAGACGGCGAACCCGAACGGGCTGTACGCCGACCACGGGTCTCCAGCGAACTGTATCCTCAGGCCTTCGAGCACGAACCCGCCGAGCGCGATGAACAGCAACAGGCCGAGCATGTAAGCGTTCTGCCAGTCGGTTTGCAGGGTCTTCGGCTTCATAACATATCTGCGGATTATCGCTATCGCAAGTCCGACCACGAGGAAGAACCCCGCTATGTCAGCCAGAAAAGAGACCGCCAGATAGAGGTTGCCTTTGAAGAAAGTCAGCCCTAAAAGCGGTTTCGTAACGTCAATTTCGACGGTCAGTATAGCGGTCGTGATAGCCAGCATGATGAACGACCAGAAGATCATCGAGTGAAAGACGCCCGGCATGAGTTTCCTGCGGACGCGTCTTTGCATGACCGTTTCGACCGCCATCTTCACAGCGCGGCCCACAATGTCGCCGAAGCGCTCGTTCGCCGGTTTCAGAGCCTTCCACTGCATAATTTTCTTGTACACCCCGTAGCCGAAAACAGCGAACGAAGTGATCATGAAAATGTACATCACCCAGTGGTGATGCACGTGCCAGTAATATTCTCTATGCGCCATATCCATTTTTGATGTCCCTCCCCGGATGAGTTTTTTTATGGACAGGCCGCCCTTACGGGCGGCCCATGTTCTGTGTTGTCCGTCCCCTTACTTTTTCACGCCGACCGGCTTCTCCACATCTATCGCCTTTCGCGTCGCCGCGTACGTCTGCGAACCCGACTTGCCGTACCAGAACCTCGTGAACTGGCTGGTCACGTCGAAGCAGGTCGTCGCCGCTTCAAGCTTCAGCCCCTTGCTGTCCAGCGCTTTCATGAACGGGGACACCACAGCCCGCGTCCTGCCGAGGCTCCACACGCACTCCACCAGCGCCACTTCCGCGTCGCTTGCCTCTTCGAGCATCTTTTTGATCCCCGGGCGGTCCATCACCTTTTCGCATTCGTCAACGTCCTCGTACATCGCCACTATCTCGATTCCGTTGGCCTCCGCGTATGCTTCGATCCTTTTCTTCTGTTCCGCTCTGTCCACCACGTTGCCTTCGTTATCTACGTACATTCCGCTCGCGTATCCGATCGCTTTCATTGTCTTTGCCTCCTCTCTATTTTCACTGTTGTTTTTATTTATCTTTTCCATCTTTTTCACCCCTTTCGGCTTCCTTCGGCCTGCGCCTATTAATATATCAAGCTCAGCGCCAAGCCCTTGCCCAACACGGCAACGCTTCAAATAATCCTTCTTATATAGGCATTTTTATTTTAATTTGTTTTTTCGCCTGAATTTGCGCGTCGGATTTTTACATCAGGCGCATATAAAACATATTCACCCCCCAGCCCTTCTTGAGAAAAAAATCACAATCTACTATGAGATTTGGTGAATATATTTTTTATTCACCCTCTATGCGTTTTTCAGAATCCATTGCTTCTTCATCTGCCGCATACAAAATTTTCTTTTATTTGCTAGGTGTTTTTTCAGTTTTCTCCCTTACATCGCGCGATGAATAAAAAACATATTCACCAGCGTTTAAAACCCTCTGATTTTTCCCCGTTTTTGCTGTTTTCTCAAAAAATCGCGCCCGAAATCCGGGCGGCCGCCGTCACAGGCGTCTATTGTCCTCAGACTTTTTATATATATAATTGACTTACTTTTAAATGCTGACCGGAGGAGACGAACGATGTCTGCGGCGTTAAAGAAAAAAGCAATGGCGATAGCGGAGTATCTACAGGCCAACTACGACGACGCGACCACCTCGCTCGACTACTCCAAGCCGCACGAACTCCTCGTGGCGACCATTCTTTCGGCTCAATGCACGGACGAACGCGTGAACATCGTCACCAAAGACCTGTTCAAGAAATACAGGACGGTGAAAGCGTTCGCGGACGCCGACCTCGGCGAGCTTGAGAAAGACATTCATTCGACCGGATTCTTCAAGAACAAAGCGAAGAACATCAAAGGCTGCTGCGCGGCGATAATCGAGAAACACGGCGGCAAGGTTCCGGGGACGATGGAAGAGTTGGTGGAACTGCCCGGCGTCGGGCGCAAAACCGCAAACGTCGTGCTCGGCAACGCGTTCGGAACTCCCGGCGTGATAGTGGACACTCATGTGTCACGCATCGCCCAGCGTTCCGGGCTTTCGAAGAACTCCGACCCCGTTAAGATTGAATTCGACATCATGGAACTTATCCCTCAGAAAGTGTGGACGGATTTCTCCAACCAGCTTGTGTGGCACGGCAGGAGGATTTGCGACGCGAGAAAACCCAAGTGCGGCGAATGCGGCATGATCAAACACTGCGACTTCGGCAAGAAAAACGCCGCTCGAAATTAGCCGGCAATTTTCACCAATGCGGGCTGAAATCGAAGAAAGGGATGAGATACGAGGCGAATCAAGCGAGAACGAGGGAACATACTGTTTCGTATATGACGGCAGTTCGAGTCGATGATTCAACGACGTAGATCGCCCTTTATTCGATTTTTCGGATTTTTCTCGTGAAAAATCCCGTTTAGCCTGATAGCATCCTCGTTCAATCCTTATATAAAGAAAACACAGCAAGCGAAATTACGGCGCTTTGAACCCGGATTCGTCGATTGAGCCGACGAACCGAGGCGATTTTCATAGCGGCGAACTGCTTCGTTGCCGCCGCATTTTTTTGTTCATGAACCATAAGTTCTATTCACTGCAAAAATGCGCCTTGCGCCTCGCATTTCATCCGCTCTGAACAATCGCTCCCGAATCCTAATAACGGATTCGGGTTGAAATGCGGTTTGTCAAATTTCGCCGGGAGCGCCGCAATGCTCTTGTCTTTTTCCGATGGCGCAAGAAGCTTGAGGGCAAAAACCCATCTTTAGGTTTTTTGGGATTAATAAAAATAATCAGCGCTTTCTTATATGTATGTTTCTTGAATATCTCCGGGAATGAGCCGATAATATATGACTGTCAAACAGACGGACCGGAGGAACGGCAGGATGAGTCAAGATTATAAAGAGATGGGCGAAAAGCTGCTGAAGGAATGGAAAGGCGACAACTATACATTCGGCGAAGGCGCGCTTGGAGCGGCGGGCGGATACGCGGCCAGATACGGGAAGAAGGCTCTCGTGGTGGCGGCGGAGTTCGGCGAGCCGGGCGGCGAATGGCTGATGCCGTTCATGCGCGAAGTGGCAGACGGGCTTGACTCGGCGGGTGTTTCGTTCTCCGTCGAAAAAGGCGCGCGCCCGAACGCGCCCCGCGAGGACGTTTACAGAATCGCCATGTCCGTCGCAAAATCCAAACCCGACTGCATAGTGGCCGTCGGCGGTGGCAGCACTATAGACGCCTGCAAGGCCGCTTCCGCGCTGGCTGTTTTCGACGGCAACGATCTGGAACCGTATTTCGGCGTCGACACGGTGTCCGCCATAGCCGCAGAGGAAGACCGCAAGCCGATTCCGGTTGTGGCCGCCCAGACTGCCGCCAGTTCAGGCGCGCACCTTACCAAGTACTCGAACATTACAGACCCGGCCACAGGGACGAAAAAACTTATCGTGGACGACATACTTGTGCCGCCTGCGGCTGTTTTCGACTATAGGACGACAGCCGGGGCGCCGCTTGCGCTTACTCTGGACGGCGCGCTGGACGGAATCGCCCACTGCTGGGAAGTGTTCATGGGCGCCACCGGAAAATCATACTACGATGAAATCAGGAACATAACCGAGGCGGCTACGCGCCTGATAGTCGAAGCGCTCCCCGCAGTGCTCGCCAATCCGAGAGAAATGGAGCCGCGCGTGGCCCTCGGCATCGGAACCGACCTCGGCGGATACGCCATTATGGTCTCCAAACAGAACCCGGCCACCGGCGCGGTGGAAAAAGGCGGCACGAACGGCGGCCACCTCGGCTCGTTCCAACTAATCGATTTCTTGTCGCACGGAAGAGCATGCGCGGTGCTCAACCCCTATTACACAGTCCTTTTCGCAGACGCCATCGAGGCCCAGAACCGGGTCATGGGCCGCATTTTCCAAGACGCCGGATACGTGCCCGGCGACATTGATTTCGGATCGCTCGGCGGGCGCGACCTTGCCGAGACCGTCGCTCTGGCGATGATAGATTTCTCAGAAAGCATCGGCTTCCCGGCAACTCTCAAAGAAGCCGGAGTTCCGCAATCACAGATAGACATCATGATAAAAGCGTCAAAAAATCCGCAGTTGAAAATGAAGCTTCAGAACATGCCATGCCCTCTCAACGTCGAGCGGGGCGAGGTCGAATCGAAGATGGCCCCCACGCTGAGAGCGGCGTTCACAGGAGACCTCACTCTGATCCCGTGACGCCGCCGGGCGCGGCCTTTTTAATCGCTTAACGCAAAACGGGCGGGAGCCAAGCTCCCGTCCGTTTTGCGTTTTGTCAGTTTTTAGGCGAATCCGGATCAGTCCGCTTCTTTCAAGCGCGCAAGTTTTTCGCGGAGCTGGGACTCCTCGTGGTTGAGGCTGAGATGTCCGGTGAGGGTGTCGCCGCCGCAGTGGGCGCTCATCCAGTTAAGGATAATTTCGATGTCTCTGGTGGTGACGCGGGGGCGTCCGCCATGCGCGATATCGTTAATCTTTTCAAGCGCGCGGGCCTCGTCCGGGAACAGAACATCGCCGTCGCCCCAGTGGCCGCCTCTGAGCGTCTGCTCCGACCACATAAGCATTATCCGCGCTTCGTTCGCTGTGAAAACAACTTCTTCAGGAGAGTCATTCCTGCTCATCGTCAACCCCCCGCGCCGCGTAAAAACCGCTTTGCCTTTTTCATGATTATACAGCAGAATAACGGACAAACGAAAATAGCCGCATTTATTATTTACCAATCCGCGATGAACGACATAAGCGAAAAACGGGGACTGGCAACGCGCATCTCAGCGGAGCTTGCACCCGCTTTTCGCTGTTCTGGAAAGAAGTTTCAGTTAATAAACAATACCCGAATATTAACGATACTAACGTTCAACGCCTGACGTTTTTCGACATCGCCTGATAGCCCAAGTGGGCGATGAGGTTGTCGAGGAGAACGAGAGCGGCATAGTTTTCCGCGATGGGCCATATTCTGCCGACGATGGTGGGGTCGCGGCGCGTGATGGCAGCAAGTTCGGTCGTTTCGAGCGTGTATTTGTCGATTGTGGTCTGCCGTTTGTCGATGGTGGGAGTGGGTTTGACGGCGAGGCGCGCGACGATAGGTTGTCCGGTGGCCAGCCCGCCGGTGATGCCGCCGGCGTTATTGCTTTCGAAAACGACTTTGCCGTTTTCCGAACGCATCTGGTCGTTGCTTTCGAAACCGGTCATGTTTTTGACGGCGAAGCCGGCTCCGATTTCAACGCCTTTGACGGCTCCGATGCCGAGCATGCGGCCAAGTTCGGCGTCCAGCTTTTTGAACACCGGCTCGCCGAGTCCGGCGGGGACGCCGAGAGCTACCACTTCCACCACGCCGCCTGACGAGTCTCCGGTCGCGGTTATCCTGTTGGCGGCGGCGAGCATCTCTTCTGCGGCTTCGAAATCCGGGCAGTTGAGAACGTGGTGCACGCCGTATTTTTCGAGTATTTCTTGCGCGTCGTATACCGGGGCCTTCGCGCGTATATCGTCTATCTCATTTTCAATCTGGGCGAACACGCTCATTTTTTCAAGGAAGCGCATCTCCATCGTGACGCGTTTTTTGACGTAGATTTCCTGATAGAAGGGGTCGTAGTCGCGGCGCATCCTTTTATACTCGTCGGAGAGCGCGAGCGCTTTTTCGTGGGGAACATCCGGGCTTTTAACGCCGGCAAGCTCTTTGATGGTTGAGAAAACGCAAATGCCGTTGTCGCGGAGTATCTTTTTGGCAATGTATCCTGCGGCCACTATGGTGGAGGTGTACCTGCCGCTGAATATTCCCGCGCCTACGGCGTCGTCGTTAGGGCCGTATTTGACGAAAGAGGCGTAGGACGCGTGGCCGGGACGCGGGGTTCGGTTGGTGTCCTGATACTGTTTGACGTGGATGAAATGGCGGTCGAGGTTGGGTATGAGTATGGATATTGGAGTGCCGTTGGTGAGATTGCGGTTGGCCGCGCCCTCGATGGTTTCGTCCGGGTTGACTCCGGTGAAGATGACGGGCAGGTCCGGCTCTTTGCGTGGAGAAGAAAGCTCGTCCGCGCCGGGTTTTCTCAATAGGAGGTCGGCATAGATTTCCTGTTCGGAGAGCGACATGCCCGGAGGCGCGCCCTGAATTGTCGCGGTCAGGCCCTCCTGATACGAGCCTCCCGACACCGTTACCTGAAACAGGTTTCCTAAATGACAACCGAACATAATCGTTCTCCCGAAAAAATATTGAGGCCGGAAAGGAATTCGGATGGCGCGCTTCGCGCGGCTTTGAGATGTCCGCGCAAACAGCGCCGGATTCGGCGTCGCCCGGCCTTGCGTCCCGAATATCCGCCGCCGCCCGAATTGCTTCGCGCCGCGCGCGTCGATAACTCCGGATTATAGCATGTTTCATCCTATCGACAAATACGCGCGCTAAGAGTAAATTGACTTGAAAGCCTGCCGCGCGCAAGTCGGAATCCGCCGCTAGATGCCAGTTTCGGCGGTTAGTCGCGGGGGGATATCAGGCGGGCGAAAACGCGAGGGATGTTCTCATGAGACGCGAAAACTCGGACATCTTCGAGACGAAGAGCGGAGGCGGCGGCCTAGCGCTGTTCGGCTCAGTGTTCCTCGCCGCAGGCATTTTTATAATGTCCACCGCCTTCGGAGCCGACAATGAAGCTCCGTGGTATTTCGTGCTTCCTTTCGGTTTGATTTTCGCGACAGTCGGGGCGGGGCTGGTATTCGGACGTTCCGGCGTGAGGATAGACAGGCTCCGCCGCTCCATCGTCAAGTGGCAGGGGCTGATTGTCCCCATGAGAAGCCGGAAACTTTCTCTGGACGCCTTCCGGAAAGTGACGCTTACGCATGAATCGAGAGGAGACAGCGATTCGAGGACTGTGGTGTATCCGGTAAGGCTGAAGGGGGAGGGAAAAACAGCGGATGTGGAAATCGCCTCGCCGCAGTCATACGAGCGCGCGAGAGCGAAAGCGGAGGAGTTGGCGAAGTTCACCCGCTTCCCGCTGGAGGACTCCACGAGCGGGACAGTAGTGACCCGCGCGTCGGACGCTCTGGACTTTTCGATAAGGGAAACCGCTGCGCGCGAAGGCGAAGACATACAGGTTCCGCCCGCGCCTTCAAACATGAAGAGTTCGGCGTCCTTCGGGCCGGGCGGTTCCGTGTCGGTGGAGATTCCCGCCCGAAGAGCGGGCCGCGCGTCTCTTCTCATAGCGCTCCCTCCGCTGGCTTTCAGCGCGTTTGTTTTTTTTAGCTTCTTTTTGTCTTTCATTAGAGACACGTCGGATGGAATGCCTGCCGCGGCGCGGCTGGGGATAGCGGCGTTCATATTCGTCATATTCGTGGCGCTCCCGCCGCTGGCAGCGTTGGCGGCTATTCTCTTCGGCGCGAAAAAAAACGTTTGCGTCACAGCATCCGCGGCGGGGCTTGTCGTTGAGACGTCCCGGTTGTTCTCCTCGTCTAGGATAGAACTTAAAGCGGAAGAAATCGAGGAGTTTGAGCTTGCGGGAGCGGCGAGGGAAGGAAGTCCAACCTCAATGGAAGAGGCGATCAATCTTGCCGCTTCGGAAAGCTCATACGCGGCAAGATTCGGGCGAGGCGTCCGTCCCGGCGCGCGCAGAATCGGAAACTCGCGCGCGGAAAAAGTTCTTTTTGCGATCCTGAAAACTTTCGCGCCTTTCGAATCATATATAGTGGCGAGGACGGACGCTCGCGCAGTTTCTTTCGGACACGGCCTTGAGAGGGACGAGGTCCGCTATGTTCACGCGATACTGAAAAAAGCGCTAGTCGGCTGAACGCGGGCGGAACCAGCGCGGCGGCGATAAATCTTTTTCAATTCTTCCCGGCGCGGTTATAATGTTCGACGTGCGACATCTATGGAGGTGGGCGGATATGAAAAGAGCGAGATACGCGGTGTTTGCGGCGCTGGCGGCGGCGTTGCTGCTGTTTCCGGGCCGCGCGTTGTGCCAGAAGGGCGACCTGTCGGCGCAGCAGATTCTAGACAAGCTTCTAAAGACTTATGACACGGTGGACAGCCACAGCTACACTTGGCTTGCCGAGGGCATGGACACTTTCACGAAGGACAGGCAGAAGGAAATGACCGGCAACTACGAGAGCATGGCGAAAAAGGCCGGAGTCACGAACGAAGTAGAGAAAAAAGCCAAACTCGTCCGCGGAAAGTACGAGATCAAGTTCAAGAAGCCTTACCTTCAGCAAATGAAGGTCATCAAGTCGGACTTCACGCCAAGCATAATTTGGGGAACGCTTATAACGTACAGGTCGGACAAGGTGAAAGAGGACTGGTGGGCTAAACCTAAGATATCGCCAGTGGCGATAAAGAGAAGCGTAAAAGACGACGACGCTGGCGGGGCGCTGACGGCCAACTGGACGGTGGCCCTGCTCTATATGCAGTATTACAAAGGCAACGCGGAGCTTTCCCGGCAGCCGGACGCCGAGGTCATGGGCCGACCCTGCTACGTCATACGCTACACCTTCGATTGGGAGAAACGCCCTAAGTTCAACCGCGTTAAGCCGCCTTTCGCTAAATACTCCGTGCCCGGCCCCATCGAGGCTATAATCTGGAAAGACATGCTCGGCATAGAAAAACAGCGCAACTCTCACAACGACTATTTCATCGACAAGGAAAATTTCTGGCTGTTGAAAATCGAAGAGTTCGTGGGCGGCAAGTTCCATTGGCGGAACACGTTCGCGGACCTCGAAGTGAACAAACTGACGGAGAAGGATTTTTAAGCCGGATTCGCCGTCATTATTCGGCGGCGATTAGTTTTGACTGCGGGCGGGGAACGCCGCTCGTTCCCAAAAAACGCGGAGGCGCGAATGCTGAAAACAAAAGTCACGGAAATGCTGGGCATCGAACACCCGATAGTCGGCGGAACGATGATGTGGATATCAAAAGCCGAGTTCACCGCGGCGATAAGCGAGGCGGGCGGTCTCGGCATTCTCGCTTCCGCAATCTACCACTCAAAAGACGAGTTCAGGGACGCGCTGCAAAAGATTAAATCGCTCACGTCCAAACCGTTCGCGGTCAACCTGAACCTGTTCCCGGCGATGAGGCCGATAAACAACGAAGACTACATCGAAGTCCTGCTGGACGAGGGCGTGAAGATAGTGGAGACGTCCGGACACAAGGCCCCGACGGAGCTGTATCCGCCGCTTAAAGAGGCGGGCTGCGTGTTGATCCACAAATGCGTCGGAGCCAAATACGCGCGCAAGGCGGTGTCGATCGGGGCGGACATAGTGACAGTGGTTGGATTCGAGAACGGCGGAGCTGTGGGAAATCTGGGACTTGGGACGTTCGCGCTGGTTCCGGCGGTAGTGGACGCTGTGAGCGCGCCGGTGATAGGCGGCGGCGGGGTGGCGGACGGACGAGGATTGGCTGCGATGCTTGCCCTCGGAGCCGAGGCGGCCATCGTCGGCACTCGGCTGCTGCTAACCGAGGAATGCCCGATTCATCCGAACATCAAGGCCGCGCTCGCTTCCGCAAGCGAGACGGACACCGAAGTCGTCATGAAGTGCGTCAACTCCGCGCACCGGGTCTGGCGCAACGAGCCGGCGGCTAAACTCGTCGAGATGGACAACCGCAACGCTTCACTCGCAGAACTGATATCCGTCGCCGGAGGCGACAAGGCGCGCGTCATGTTCGAGCAGGGCAAGCTGGACGCGGGCGTGATAGCCACCGGCCAAGCCGTCGGCATCTGCAAGGAAATCCTTCCTGTCAAAACGGTGTTCGAGTCGATGGTAGCAGACGCCACACGCATACTTCGCCGCGACTGACCCGCCCGCTTTAGGGCCGACTCAATCGAGGAACTTCTTCGGCGTCCATGTTTTTCCGTTGGCAAACGCTGTGGCCGTCCTGAACGCTCCGGTTTCAAGGTTCATGTCTATGACCATTCCGCCTTTGGGAACAAGAATGTCTTCAGCGCCTTCATAGCCCGTGGAGCGCGCATACTGAAGGCGGATTTCGTCCATTTCCCCATAATAGTCATTCAGATGGTCGTGTCCGCAGAACGCGGCTTTGACGAAACCTGCATCGCGGAACGCGCCGAGCGCGTCGCGGGAGCCTCCCTCGTGGCAGACTTCTTCGAGCTTCACGCCTTTCGCGTTTCCTGATTTAGCAACATCGTCGTGCTGCGGGAGAGGGATGTGGAAGAAAGCGAACGCGGGAGGCGTAGCGGGAGTTTCCGCTCGGATGGCCGCCGCTTCTGCGTTGAACCAATCTATCTGCTCCTGCCTCATTCCGCCTCTCGAATCGTTCAGAATAATCAGGTTCCATAGGGCCGGGCCGCCTTCCGCCGCCGCTACGCGAATCCGGTAGTTTCCGTCCGCCGCGTCGCCCCGGTACAGCGAATGCGTCGCGTTTCGTATCATCCTGTGCGCTTCGTCGTAGTCGTCCGCCTTGTCGTGGTTTCCCCACACGAACGCCCATGGCGTTTCCATCTGCGCGAACTGTTCACAGGCATACGCGCAACGCTCCAATCCCCTGCCCTCCGGGTTCTCATGCCACACGTCCCCCAGCGCCGTCACGATGTCCGGCTCGAACTTGGAAATCATCGCTCGGATATCGCCGACAGTGCGCGCGTCCACCGCGTGATTGAGGTGAAAATGAAGGTCGGCAACCGCGAGTATGCGGAACCTGTACTTGTTCGCCGGGAAGACAGTCGGGGCTTCCGGCAGCGCGCCGTCCGGGATGGGAGCCATCGCCGCGAGCGCCGCGTCGAACGCGCCCATCATACAAGCCGCTCCCAGCGCCGCCGCTCCTGCTATAAACTCTCTCCGGCTTATGCCGCCAACTATCCGTCCGGTTTCTTTTTTCATTGAGTTCCCGATGCTGTCGCCGCCGCGCGGAGACGGCTTGCGCGTCAGCCGATCAGTTTTTTCGGCGACCACGTCTTCCCGTCTGCGAACACGACGATGGTTCTGAACTCCCCGGTTTCAAGATTCATATCGATTACCGTTCCGCCCTTGGGAACAAGATTCGCGCCGTAGCCGCCGTGGCCTGTCGAGCGGACGTACTCAAGACGAACGCCTTCCATTTCGCCGAAGTAATTGTTCACGTGATCGTGTCCGCAGAACACGCCCTTTAGGAATCCAGAGTCCCTGAACGCCGCGAGCGCGTCGCTCGTTCCTTCCTCGTGGCATACATTTTCGTATTTGACGCCTTTGGCCTTGCCGGATTTGGCGAGGTCTTCGTATTGCCTGATAGGGATATGGAAGAAAGCAAACGCGGGGGGCGGCGCGGGAGTCTCTTCGCGGATGGCCGTCGATTCAGCCTTCAGCCAGTCCAGTTGCTCCTGCCTCATTCCGCCTCTCGAATCATTCAGGACAATCAGATTCCATAGAGCCGGGCCGCCTTCCGCCGCCGACACCCGAATCCGGTAGTTGCCGTCCGCCGCGTCGCCCCTGTACAGCGAATGCGGCGCGTTTCGTATCATCTTGTGCGCCTTATCGTAGTCGTCCGCCTTGTCATGGTTTCCCCACACGTACGCCCACGGCTTCTTCAGCTTCGCAAACTGCTCGCAGGAATACCTGCAATACTCCAATCCCCTGCCCTCCGGGTTTTCATGCCACACATCCCCGGTCGGTATCACGATATCCGGCTCGAACTTGGCGACCATCTCGCCGACCTCTTTTACGGTTTGCATGTCAACAAGATGGTTGAGATGGAAATGAAGATCAGTGACGGCGAGTATGCGGAACCTGCCTTTGTTCGCCGGGAAGACCGTCGGGACTTCCGGCGCAATGCCGTCCGGAATGGGGGCCATCGCCGCGAACGCCGCGTCGAACGCGCCCATCATGCCGGCCGCGCCTAGCGCCGCCGCTCCCGCTATGAACTCTCTGCGGCTTATGCCGCAGCCGTTTCGTTTTTCATCGTTTTTCACTTTTCCTCCGCGCGGTTTCCGCGCCGCCTCGCCGCATCATAATAATTATACATATTATTAGATGATTCTACCCGCTGCCAAGCGCGCCGCGCGCAAAGTTTTTTCTTTTGCGCGTGATGCTTTTTAGCAAATAGCCGACGGGCCTTTCATTTAACTCTTCGCGTAATTATTTTCGAGAAGGAATTCTTTGAATTTAGTGAACGCGATGGCGCGGTGGCTGACGCGGTTTTTCGTGTCGGGGTCAATCTCCGCCACCGTGCGGCCAAGTTCGGGTATGAACAGGACGGGGTCGTAGCCAAATCCGAGAGAACCGCGAAGTTCCCGCGTTATGACGCCGCGTTGTTCGCCTGTGAACACGCGGCGGGAGCCGTCAGGGAAAATGACGGCGACGACGCAGACGAAGCGGGCGGCGCGGGCGTGGTCGGGGATATCGCGCATTTCTTCGAGCAGACGCAGACAGCGCTGTTCGTCCGTAAGGCCGGAGCCTCCGTATCTGGCGGATATCAGGCCGGGCGCTCCTCCCAGAGCTTCCACTTCGAGTCCGGAATCGTCCGCGGCTATTATGCCGGAGACATGCCCGGCGGCGGCGGCGGCTTTCTTGAACGCGTTCTCCTCGTATGTCGAGCCGTTCTCGACGGCGTCGAAGTCCAGCGTCACGCCGAGAGATGAAAGGGAAACGGCGCTTACGGGCGCGGCTATGCGGGAGATCTCGCGGGCTTTGTTTTCATTGAAAGAGGCGAGTATGAATTTCAATCGGCGGGGATTCCTTTCGCGTGCCGGATCAGGCGAGGAAGTCTTTGTATGATACGAAGACCGGATCGGGAGCGGAGCGCAAGGCGGCCATTAAATGCGGTTCGCCCTGAGGGTCGCCCAGCGCGATGTTTTCCGCCTTCCATCTGCCTCGGATCCTCGTCTTGAGCAACGTCGGTTTGAATCCTTCCACATGTTTGGCAAGCGCGTCGGCGGGATCGATGTCGCCGTCTCCGTTAGCTTTTGCGGCGATTGAAGCGTCGAGCAGGGTTTTTAACTCGAAAGCCTCTCCGGCGAGCCATGCCGGCGCGCCGTCGATTTTTACGAATGCCGCTTTCTTTTCCGCTCGCAACTGTCCCAACTGCAGAACGATGTCGGGGTCCGCGAAAACGTGGCGGGCGTCTACCCTGACGAAAGAAGACGCGCCCCGACCCGACGCGGCTCTTGTCAGCCTGTGCAGTTTATCTGTCTCTTTCACTCTTGTCAGGAACACTCCCCGCATGGCGGTGAATCTGCCGTACGGGTTGCCTCCCGGCTCCATGTTTACAAGAACCGATATGTTTTTCGGGGGTGTTATCCTCGACATCCTGTCTATAAGCAGTCCCAGCGGCGAGATGTCCGCTCTGATGGGGGAAAGCATTCTGGCCGACTCCATCCCCAGCGGCACGTCCAGTATTATTATCATATCGTCGTTTAAAGACATTTCATCTCCCGATAAGGCGCGGCGCGCGCCGCATTTTTACTTGCCTAGCGCCTGCGCCGTAGCCACACACGCATTGTCTGAAAAACCAATCTGCTTCTTTTTCACTATCCCGTCCGCCCCGATGACCCACCATACCGGCACGGATGAAATCGCGTACGCCCTGAAACTTTCTCCGGTCGCGTCTATCAGCATCGTATAATCTATATTGTTCTGGGCCGCAAATACTTTCGCCTGTTCCGCGTCCTGCGGGTTGTTTCCCGGCAACACGGCGATGATTTTGAATCCGCCGGGGGCGTCCGACGCCTTGCCGCATTGGGCGGCGGCTACGAGGTGCTTGACGGTGTACGGGCAACCGAGGGTCCCGAATATCAACTGAGCGCCCTCTTTTGCCGCAAGCTCGTTAAGGCTGTGTTTCTCGCCTTTAAGGTCGGGCAGAGAGAAATCCGGCGCGGGATGTCCCACTAGCCTGTCCTGCTTCTGTGCGGAGAGTTCCATCTCCGACACCGGGAACGCTGGGATTCCGCCGCCGGCGACAGTTTGAGCCAATCCGAGGAGCGTTGCTTCTCGATAGTTTTCCAGCGGGCCGGACGCGGTCGCCGCCCCGTCCACCCTCAAAACCCCTTGCGCGTCAGTTATCATGTGATACGGCAGAGACTGTATTCCCATCATTGCGGCGGCGGGCGCGCCAAGGTCGAAATACAGCGGAACTCCTTTATTTGCCGCCGCATGCTTTGCCGCGAGACTTTGCGCGCTCGCTTCGTCTTCGGCGACTGCTATAGGGATGAACCGAACGCCCGGAGCGGTTTTGCCGAACTCCGCCACCGCCTCCATTGTCGATTCATACTGCTCGGCCTCCGGCGCATAGAAGAACGCGAACACGGCGGGTTTGCCCGCAAATGACGACGTGTAAACAACCTTGCCGGCGCTGTCCGTCAGCTTCGCTTCCGGCATCGTCAGCCCTATCATCGCCATTGACGACTCCATACGTTTTCGCAACGCGTCGTAGTATTTCTTCTTTTCCGGCGTGGAGTCCAAAGTCTGCTTCTCATAGGTCAGAAACCTGAGAACCGCATCCATGCCGCCGTTGAAGCCGATAAGCTCCGCCGGGTTCCTCGGCGCAAGAATCTTCACCGCTTCCTGCATCCTGTTATTGGTTCTACAGAAAAC
Source organism: bacterium (assembly GCA_029573925.1). Classification (GTDB taxonomy): domain Bacteria; phylum UBP15; class UBA6099; order UBA6099; family UBA6099; genus UBA6099. The sequence goes on along the minus strand of JAKQBV010000553.1, from coordinate 1,497 downwards.
GATAATGGTCTTGCCGAGGTCAAGATCGCCCACTCGGCTTTCGAGCGATTCGACAGGGATTCCGATGGAATTCTTGAGCCTGAACGCCTCTCGCTGATTGGCCAGCCTCACGTCCAGAAGCAGGATTTCCGGCCTGCTCTCCATCAGGTCGATGAATTCCTCAACGCCGACTTCCCTGTACGGTTTCGGCTCTGCGGCGAGCGAGGACGCTGTGAACAAAACCGCAGCGAGCGCCGCCGCTATGTTGAATAGCATCCTTGTTTTTTTTGTCATTTGTTTCTCCCTCAGGCATCATGCAAACATCAATCAATATATCCGCAAACAGGAGATGTTTCAACCCGGAATGCTTCGGCTGACGCTACGCTCGACGCGGCTAATCCAATCCTAGCGTTCCGCCCGGATTCATGATGTTGTTCGGGTCCAGCCGCTGCTTAATCGCCCTGAATATTTCAAGCCCGGTATCGCCCGACTGCTGCGGCATCCACGGCGCAAGCATCCTGCCCACTCCATGATGGTGGCTGAGCGACCCTCCGTTCTTCTTTATCGCGTCGATTATTTTCTTCTGGTAATCGAGATAGTCGTTGTACTCGTCGCCCAGAACCATCCGGGACAAGAAAATGAAATAAAGGTTGGTTCCGTTTTCGTAGAAATGGGAGGCGTGGACCATGCAGGCGGTGTGGGGACGCGCTTTGACAACTTCCCGCACGCCCTTCCAAACGTCCATCAGGTTCGACCATGTCACCGATGTTTCCAACGTGTCCGTCATCACCTGTATATCCATGAGGTCTTCGCGCATGTATGGGTCGGAATACCTGCCCTTCCACCATGACTTCACGGCTTTGGAGCCGAGGAAGAACCCGCCGTATTTTGAGCCGATGGCTTTAGCCTTCTTTTTAATCAGCGCCCCCGCGTCGGCGTCGCCCTCCGTAGAGCCGAGCAACAGACATCGGCTCATGTCCTTGTATCCGAGCATCTTCAGAAGCGAATCCACCGGACTGCCCTCAATGTGATGCAGCTTAAGACCGATGCTTGTCTCCTCCGGGTCTGAAATCCTCAACGCGGACGGGAACCCGAACTCGCCCTGCATTATCTCCCTGCACGCGGACACCGCGTCGTCCCACGTCTTGAAGATGAATGAGAAATATTGCCTGTTTTCGGGCCGGAACTTGCGAATTTTGATGGTCGCTTCAGTCATGACTCCGAACACGCCCTCGCATCCGAGGAATATCTGGTCGAGGTCGGGGCCGACGGACGCGCGGGGATACGGCGGAGTGGCCACAAGCCCGGCGGGCGTCACCCACCTCTGCGATATCACTAGGTCTTCCGCCTTCCCGTATCCGGTTGACTGCTGTCCGGCTCCCCTCGCGGCTATCCACCCGCCCACCGTCGAAAATTCGAACGACTGCGGAAAATGGCAACACGTGTAGCCGCCCGGCGCGCTCTTTGTCTTGGTAGCGTTTAGCTGCGCTTCGAGGTCCGGCCCGTAGATGCCCGGCT
>JAKQBV010000551.1 GCA_029573925.1 bacterium | reverse complement strand
GGTCGATGTTTCCATCCCGCTCTGTTTTGTGAACTCGGATGACGCGTCTATAAAAACCCGCCCTCCCAACGGCGCAAGCAGCCTCGCGCGGGCCGTCGTTTCATAGTGAGACTGATGCGCGGTCTGCTCATATCCGCTGACCGGAATTCCGTCGTCAACCGTCCGCGACATTTGTCTGTAGTCGGAAAAAGTGGCTGTATACGATACGCCGTGAATTAGAGTCGCGCCGCCCACCGGAACATCTCCGGTAAAAACGTATGGCTGGACTGTCAGCCTGTCCATCCTATCCGAGCCGAGCCGCAATAATCCTGACGATGTCACGGTCCATGCATTGTTGTCTTTCGATCTGGAGGCCACCATCCCGGCGCCGAACTTGGCTCCGGGCAGCGCCATCGCCACCGGGTCCAGCGTTGCTATCACATGCCCGTATCTTGCTCTTGTTTTATAGTCGCTGTCTCCGGCGGCGGGCAATCGGGTCGTCAACCCTCCGTTCGCGGCGTCGGCGTAATAACCCCTGACCCTTCCCGCTTCCCTCCACAATGTTCCCTCCGCCGTAATCGCGCGGCGCGATCCGGAATAGTTCTCGCCGCTCAGCTCGCTTCCGTAGTCATGCGTGGATCGCGCGTATGAAACCATGAACTCATTTCTGCTGTCCGTGAATCCGAATAACGCCGCGCTTCCATTTCTCTGTCTCTCGTCGCCCCCGCCGGACGCTATAATCCCCATGCTGCTGAATGATCGAAAATGCGTCAGCGCCGGGCTGGCTAAAGAAAACCCTTCATCCTTCGCGTGGACGTACTCCACATCGATATATGTCACCGAGCGGGGAGCATTCTGCAACCATACGGTCCCTTCGAACCGGGTGGACATAACGCCGCCGGAATCGGATATTTCCAACCCTCGCAACGAAGCGGTCCTTCTTCTTAAATCCGGCCCGTCGGCCATCAGCGCCGAACTGTAATACTGCTTTCCGCCTTTATCAATGTATGTGGCATCGTACAGAATGAATTTTCCAGACGATTGATAGTACAATTCATAACACAGCGCCACATCTTCTTTCGAATCCGGCGGAAACGCCGGAGCCTCGTCCATTCCCCGAAGCGCCGGGGTGAAACGACCCAACTCCAAATCGAGCGCCACAGGCGCGCGCCCCTCTCTCTCCGGAAATACTAGCGCCTCCGCAAACTCCGCGTTGATTATCACTTCTCGCGCCGATATCCGTTCCTCCTTGTCGGCGCCAGCCATATCGTCCATAAAAAACATTCCCCATCCGCTGCGATATGCGTAATACAGCGAAACATTCCCTTCCGCCCTCAGCGTGTTGCTTCTGAAATCAAATACCACCCTGTCCGCCGTCACTCTGTATCCGTCTCCGTCCACAACTGTCTTCAGCCACGAGGCGGCAGTTTGTTTTTCGATGTCGTAAATAATCTCCTTGGACTCCATCCTTATTGAATATTCCGCCGCCGCGAATGCCGCGCGCGATGCGCAGACCGATACTGCTATCGCGGCAATGACGCGCAACCACTGCTCAATTCTCATTTTTCTTCCCTTGGGCGGACAGTTCGTCGGAAGCCGCGCGCAACCGCGCGGCAGAATAATACCCGCGATCCGGAAACCGTCTCCATATCATTAATTGTTAGACTTTATTTAAGAAGCCCCGCGCGTCGCGCTTGTTTCGTCGTCGCGCGCGGCGTTACTTCACTAGCCCGCTAGCCTTCAATACCGCACTCAGTTCAGCTCGCTTCTTTTCGTCCATCCTCACAAGCGGAAGCCTCGGCGCAGGGTCGGCCATTCCCATCATCCCCATCGCTTCCTTCACGGGAATCGGATTCGTGTCCATGTCCATAGCTTTCATAAGCGGCAGCAACTCGTAATAGAGCTTGACGCCTTTCTTTGCTTCGCCGGAAGCGATGAGCGAAATCATCTGAGCGTGCTTTTTCGGAGCGATGTTTGCCACTACCGAGATGCACCCAACGGCTCCCAGCGCCATAAGCGCCGGAGTCCACGTATCGTTCCCTGACAAGATTGAAACCGCGCCGTTCGTTCTCTGCAGCACTTCCGCCGTATAATTTATCCCGCCGCTCGCGTCCTTTACCGCCACGAAATTGCCGACTTTCGCCAACGCTGCGACCGTCTCAGGCTCGATAGTCACCCCTGTCCGCCCTGCATGGTTGTACAAAACGATAGGAATATCCACCTTCTTCGATATTTCCGCGAAGTGCGCGAAGATACCTCTCTGTCCGGGTTTATTGTAGTAAGGAGCTATCAACAAAGCTCCGTCTGCGCCCACTTCCGCTGCGTGTTTCGTCAACTGCGCGGCCTCACGCGTACAGTTCGACCCGGCTCCCGCGATAACCGGAATCCTTCCCGCCGCCTGCTCTACCGTTATCTCCACCGCTCTCATGTGCTCTTCGTGCGTAAGCGTGGGACTTTCACCGGTCGTGCCCGTCGGCACAACTCCATTTGTCCCTTGTTTCACATGCCAATCGACTAGTCGCCTTAGCTTCTTCTCGTCTATCTTTCCGCCATTGAATGGTGTTATAAGCGCCGCAATGCTTCCTTTAAACATACCTAAACGCCTCCCGTCTAACCCGCGCGGCTTTGCCTCCGCGCTTAAATGCTCCCCTGATTTTCTCAAATAACTCACTCTTTTTCAATCTTTATCTTTAATTGATTTCATAACAGATAATAAAATATTTTTGTCGCCGCGCCCCATGAGGCATATAATCGCACATGTAGACGCATGGGACTGAACATCTCGCGTCCTTTATCGGAGGTTATGCTTTATGAGCGCTGCCGAACTCAAATTCAAAGATTGTTACGCATTAAGAGACCTTCCTTATTTCAAATTAAACGAGCGCGGAAAAATCGCTCTCAACCTTCCGGACGCCCCGCCGATAGTCGATATGCACACGCACCTCGGTTTCTATTTTCTTGCCGCGCCCCCAATCGATTACCACCGAAAAACTCCCAGCGTCAAACACAACTTCCCGGAACGCCGCGCGGCTCTCGACCTCTCCATTTACTCCGGCGTGAACCTGACGCAGGTCCGCCGCAACGGTATGTTCTCCGATTACTCCACCACGCTCTTCTCCAACAAAGGCCCCAATGCAACCTACACCGTCCCGAACCTGATAGCGGAGATGGACAGAGCCGGCGTTGAAAAGAGCGTCGTTCTAGCTCTGGACTTGCGGTTCGGCTCGGACATCTCCGGCGCTTATCTCGACTGCACGGCGGGCGAGGACAGGCTCATTCCCTTCTGCGGCGTCAATCCCTTCAGCGCAAATTGGGAAAAGAAAATGGACGACTGTGTCGAGCGCGGCGCTCGCGGCCTCAAGGTTCACCCTTACGCTCACATGGCCCCTCCAAGCCATCCTAAAGTTATGAAGCTTCTCGAACGCTGGAACAAAACAGGGTTCCCCGTTCTCTTTCACACTTCATACAACGGCCTTGAACCTTCTTTCCTGAGAAAATTTTCCGGAATGGAGTTCTACGAAGAACCTATAAGAAGTTTCCCCGAAACCAACTTCGTGCTTGGACATGCGGGAATGAACTTCTATCCGGAAGCAATCAAACTTGTTAAAACTTACGAAAACGCTTGGCTCGAAATCGACGGCCAACCCCCTCACCAGATTCAGGATATGATTGAACAGGTCGGCTCGGAGCGCATGCTGTTCGGCACGGACTGGCCGTTTTATCCGCTGGTCATGCCTCTGGCAAAAACGCTCATCGCCACCGAAGGCGAGCCTGAAGCGCGCAAAAATATTCTTTCCGCCAACGCTTACCGCCTATTAGGTTTGGATAAGTGATTATCGGCTGATGCTCGCTCGTTGGACTATTTCGCTTGCCCGGCAATAAGCCCGATGATGCGGTAGATTAGTTTCGCGGACAGGAAATCCGACCTGAAATCGCCGGGTATAGGACAAAGTTCCACGAGGTCAAAAGCGACCGGTTTCGACAGCGCGCAAAGCCTCTCGATGAACTCCAGAATCCATCTCCACGAAAGCCCGCCGGGTTCGGGAGTGCCCACCGCCGGAGCCTCGGCAGGGTCTATTCCATCAAGGTCTATAGTCAGATACACACGGCCTTTTACGCTGTTCAGAATATCATCGATGGATACACGTCCCGAATGAATCGCCGCCGCTGTGAACATCCTTATCCGCGACTCAGCTTCAGCGAGCCTGAACTCCTCTGCGCACCCGCTCCTGATTCCCGCTTGAACTAGTCGCGCCGGACCGGGTTCGATTTCAAGAATCCTCCGCATGACCGATGCGTGGCTGTATTTGTCTCCGTCGTAACTGCCTCTCAAGTCTGCATGCGCGTCAATCTGAACAACCGTCAGGTCGGGATACAGTTCGAGCGCGGCTGCCACAGGAGCCAAGGATATCGAGTGTTCCCCTCCGATAAACACAGGAGTCGCTCCGCGCCTCATCGCCGCAAAAGCGGCGGCTCTGGCGGCCGCGTCGAAACGCTCATAATCCCCATCACAAAAAACATCCAGCGACCTATCTGTGGCAATTCCCTTCTCCACTGCGGACCGCCCCAACTCAAAGTCGAACAACTCCACCTGATGAGACGCCTCTAATATTGCTTCAGGTCCGAGCGACGTCCCCTTACGGTATGATGTCGTCTTCTCGAAAGGAGCCGTAAACACGACGAACTCCGAGATCTGCGAGTCGCTGTATTCCGGAGGCAAAGACAAAAAATTGTCGAACTCTCCGGGATCACACTCAAGTTGATCCAATTTGTTTTCCACTATGTCCTCCCATAAACGCAACCGTTGAATATCCGCTGTCGCTTCTTTGCGGGCGGCAAGCCGCGCCAGCTTTGTTAATAAAAATAAACGGCGGCTCCATTGTCGTCAGAGCCGCCGCAGAAATTCATGCTTCCGGCCTCAAAGTCAACCCGGCCTTCCGGCCGCTCTTTGAAACCTGTTCCTGTCTCCGCACACTATCGAACGCGATTCAACAATATCTTTAGGATAATCCTCTCCACGCGAAAATAGTTTGTGCTCATACCTTAGGGGGCTTAGCTGTTTGACCACGAAGTCGACTGCTTTCTTCTCGTCGAACTCCTTGCACGAAAAAACGTCCAGCACAAAAAAGTTCTTTTCCGGATATGTGTGCACCGCAATGTGGCTTTCAGCGATGATGACAAATCCGGACACTCCCCAAACCGGGTCGCCGGAGCCTAGATATTTCTGCACGTGGGGAGGCATAATTTTCGTCATGCCTATCACTTCGGGGAATTTGTCGAGCATCCCATAAATGTGCCCGACGTTTCCGAGGCGCTTTTTAGGCGCTTCGTAACCTTCCAGAATCAGATGAGGTCCGTACATCTTATAAAAATCCCCCCTTTACACTATATTTAGCCATTTTTGAGTATGACTAAGCGACACTATTGTTTACTATAATGATTCATTATCCTGAAAAGTCAACTACCTTGAGATTAATATTTTTGCCTCCCTCATCGCGCTTTTTTTATGAGTTGTTATGGATTAGAGAAAGCGGTAAATTGTTTTTTTGGGGGTATTTACTTGACTCAGGTAACCGCAACATATAGTATCTTGAGTGATGGAAGACTACCCGAAAACGCTTATAGAATTTGAGAAAAGATTTTCTACGGAAGAAGCGTGCCGT
>JAKQBV010000546.1 GCA_029573925.1 bacterium | reverse complement strand
CGCGAGCGCCGCCGCGGGGACGAGCGCGACCGGAAGCCACGGAGCCGCAAACCATGAGGCCGCCGCAGCCAGCGCCGCTATTGCCGTTATCGCCGCTTTCATAAAAACTTAATGGTCTCTTTCCGCAAACACCGGCAACATTCCTTCATTGCCGGGCCGTCATCGTCTTGTGATTCAGCGAGCATCGACCGTCCGCTGTTTTCCTCATCGCCGGGTTCATAGTTCACTCGTTCATTTTAGCAGACCGACGCCGTATGACAAACCACCCGCCGCCTCGCGCGTTCAATCTGCCGGCGACGCCCCGCATTCGCCCCCGCTTTACAACGCCCGCCGCGCGAATCTACAATGAAGCCTAACGGGAGAATCGCAACGCGCGATGCATTTCGAAACAGTTTTGAAAATCACTGCCGTTACCGCGACATCGTTGTTCGCGGTGTTCTGGATTTACCATCTGGTCGAATGCATCAGAAGAAAAGACTTCGGGCTGATGGACAAACTGTTCTGGTTCGTTTTGCTGCTTGTCCCTGTTCTGGGATTGATAATGTATCGCGGAATAGGCAACGAGTTCTATCGAAAGAAAGGCGACGGGTAACAACCCGATCCGGAGTTGCGAGGAATGAAAAGCTCTAGGTTCGCGGTCGCTCTAGCGTTCATCGCGGGATACGCGATGGCGTTGACGCGCGCGGCGTCATTCTTCGGCTGGGGAAACGGCCCTGAGTTCGGCCTTGGCTCCGCCGTCCTCGGCAAAATTTCATTCTTCGGATATCCGCTTCCACAGGTTCTGGGCCGCGCGGCAGGAACGCTCCCTGTGGACACCTTCGCGTTCGCCTCCTCAGTGGCCGCTTCGATTATTTTCGCGCTTTCGGCGGTTCTCATTTTCGCTGCGGTGAACAAGGCCGCCGGTGAAGGTTTCGCGGGAATCGCGGGCGGGGCTGTCGCCGCCGCCGCCTTCTGCGCGTCCCCTGAAATCGCCGCTCAATTCAGAACGATGTCAGCCGGAGGGTGGTCGGTTTTCATTGCCGCCGTGTCGCTTTCGGCGTGTATGTGGGCCGCCCGTGAACCGGGCCCGCGGCCGCTGGCCCTGCTTGTCTTCGCCGCCGCCGCAGGCGCTTTCCATCACGGGATTCTTCCTCTTCTCGCGCTTGGCGCGGGGCTGCCGACTGCGCTTCGCGGCAGATTCGGCCCGGCAAGACCGGCATATATCGCGGCTGCGGTTTTCATGGCGTTCGCCGCTCTTTCTCCCATGATTTTTGCCGCGTTCAGGCCGCCCATCTACGTAAACTGGGACGCGCCTCTGGCCCCATGGCTAGGATACGACGCCCCTGTCGCAAATCCCGCGCCGCTCATATTCAGAGGCGTCGAGGCGTCGAACTTCCTGTACGGCGGCAGCTCGCTGCTGCGGCTCGCTTTCTCGTCGTTCCCTCCCATAGTCGCGCTGGGCGCCATAGGAACCGCGCTCCGGAGGGATAGAGCCGACGCGTCCATCCCCGGCCTTTGGGCAGCCGCCGGCATAGCCGCCATTGCCGCCCTTGCCTCGCCCGAAAACGTCAGAGAAGCACATCTCGCCCTTGTCGCCACAGCCCTCGTCGCCGCAGGCTCGGCAGGCCTCGCAGAACTCGTCAAACTCGTCTCCCCACGCTCCTCCGCGCTCAAAACAGCCGCCGTCTGCGCCGTTTGCGCCGCCATCGCCGCCTTCCCCTTCGCCGTCAACTCGGACAGGCTGGCGGACATGAGACATGACGGCTCCGCCCCTTTTGCCGAAACCATCCTCAAAACCGCCAGACGAGACGCCGTCCTCATAATCGACCACAAACCCGACCCGCTCTTTTCTCTCGAATACTTTCAGGGCGCGCTCAATATCAGGCCAGACATCGTGGTCGTTCGCCCGCCGTTCATCATCAATGAGCCTTACAGAAAATCGATACGGCTCCTTGCCGCAGGGCAGGAAATCATCCCCTCGGAAGTTCACTACAAAGCCCTGCTCGAACAACTCGCCGGCATCGCGCCGTCCACTCAAAAACCATCCCGCGTCGTCAGGGAGCGCCTGCTGGACGGCCTCGTTTCCATAATGCACGAGACGCTCCTCTTTATGAACTACCCGGCAAGGCCCGTGTATTACAATAAAATAGATAAACTGGTTACTTCCCGCCTGTATAAACTCATGCAGTTCCACCCCGAAGGGTTCCTGTTCAAACTATCGTCCGAACCGCAGTTGATATCAATGGAGGAGTTGGCCACTCTAGGGAAACATCCCGCCGCAGCCGGAAACGCCGGAAGCGCCATCGTCTCCGATTTCATATCGGAAACCGCGCAGAATTTCTGGTCTCAGAAACGCACGGCGCCCGCTCTCGAACTATTCAGGACATGCTCGTCGCTTCATCCGCGCAACATCGAATGCGGATTCTTCACCGGGCTGATTCTCAAACAGCAGGGCGACTACTCCGAGGCTGAAAAACATTTCTATCAAACATTGAAGCTTCTGGATGAAAAGAGCATGACAGGCCCGACAGAGACCATTGATATGTTTATGTATGAAAGAATATACACAGAACTGGGGATGCTGGACGAAGCGGAAAAATACAGGCGGCTGTCTCAGCCCGGCATGCCCGCCAACATCGTTCCGCCCGTGGCGCCCCCGCGCTGACATCAAGCCCGCGCCGCAAGCGCGCCGCTTCTCAACTCTTCGCTTTTATCATTATCAGCGCCATCTTGAATCTCGACGCCGCGTTCAGCGAGTGCGGCACGTTCGCGGGCATGATTATCGCCTCCCCGCTCCCCACCAGATTCCGCTCGCCTCCCACAAATATCTCAGCCTCCCCGTCCAACACGTGAACCATCGCGTCGAACGGAGCCGTGTGTTCGCTCAACCCCTGCCCCGCGTCGAACGCGAACAGCGTCACATTCCCCGTGTCCTTCTTTATGACTTCCCGGCTGACAACCGACCCTTCCGCGTACTCCACGAAATCCGCCAGTTTCACCGGGGCCGCGAGCGGCTTGCTTTTTTCCTCTGTCATGGTTTCTCTCCAGATAAATATTCAAGAACCGGAATCTCTGATAACGCGTCTAATAATAGCGCGCTCCTGTCTCCCGCGCAACAACGCGCCTGACACGCCCCGCGTGTGCTATAATCAAAACATAACGGCCCGGACGCCCGCGTCGGCGGCCCGCGCCGATTCAGTTTTTGACAAATGGAGACATATTGCGATGATGACGAAGGAACAGGCCCGCGAGTTCGCCTCCCGATGGCTCCCCGCGTGGACAGGCAACGACCCCGCAAAACTCGCCTCTTTCTATTCAGACGACGCCCTCTATCTCGACCCCGCCATCCCCGGCGGCGTCAAAGGCAAGGAAGCCCTGCTGAAATACTTCGCAAAACTCCTCGCGCAGAACCCGGATTGGGTGTGGACCCAGATAGAAGGCATCCCGATGGAAGGCGGCTTCCTCAACAAATGGCGGGCGGATATCCCTGTGGGAGCCGAAACCCTCGTCTGCGTCGGCGTCTGTTTCGTCCAGTTCGACGACTCCGGAAAAATCCGCCGCAACGAAGTCTATTTTGACAGAACCCCACTCGTCGAGAAAATCATTAAACTCAAAAACAAATAACCCGCCCTCTCCCCGCCGCCATCGCCTTGACGTCTGTCAAGAATAATTATTACTGTAACTAATCTTCAGTGAATATTACTGGAATCTCGGTGTGTGCTACATACATTAATCGTAGTTATCATGGGGGCGCATTATTGAATTTCTCATTCCAATTATCTATCTGCTTCAAGAGGTTATGCCTGAGAGTCGCATGTATAAATTCAGTGCTTATACATGCGGAGACAAGAACCGGGGTAGGCCATGTACAAGGAATTTTTGATCCCGATTCAAACCTTACTGAAAATGTCTTCCATATATCCTCACTCAACCACATATCAGGATAGTCGATTGGGTTGTCCACAAGCCAGAACACCTTGCAGTCAGGCCATTTTCGCATGGCATGGAAGAGAAAATTAGCTATATTCGGCGTTTGTTTCTCATCCATCATGTCATGGTGTTCGTCGACATGGAGGATATAAGTCGGAGGAGAAATTATATTCCTACTTACATAAGCATCCCATATTTTTAAAACTTCATGATGTCGATTAACTATAGTATCAACTGGATGATCGCCCCACTCAAGCAATGTTTTCAGTCTCATAACAGGATCGTTAAGAATGGCGAAATAATCAAAATCAATATCAAGTATTGAAGACAAAAACACTTCTCCTTAAAAAGTTTATAACATTTCCTTGTTCGCCATTGTATCAAAAAATAACGAGTTCTGCATAATTTTCTAAGTATCGGCGGATTGATATTGACGCTAATCGCCGATGATATTGCTGAAGATTACCCCATCCGGAGTGAGGAATCCGCCACCACCGGTTTTGTGTGGAATACCATTAAAAATCATCACTGATTGAAACTCTGTGTTTTGTTCTTGCGCGGCGCGGGTTTTGCGGCGTAAGGCCGGAAATATATGGCAATTTATTAACAGTGTCGTCGGGATGACTTCGAAAGCCGCTTCTGCGCTCTGTCTCGCTTCTTCTGTGTTTCGCTTTTATTCCGCCGCAGATATAATGTTCTCAGTCATCCTGCTTCGTGACAGTTGTGAATTATCGTCCGGAGGCGTCGAATGTCAGATATCGGAAACGGAATCGGCGACATCTATCAGAAAGAAACGAAATACGACAGGGAGACGCTGGGAGGGGGACTGGACTGGGCGTCGCGCGCCGATACGTACAAAGTGTACGAGGGCGCTCCCCGGTTCACGCTGCCTGAGCCTGAGGTCTCAGAAGGGGCTTCTCTGTGGCGCGCGCTTAACAACCGCCGTTCCTTTCGGAACTTTCGCCGCTCCCCCTTCACCCCGTCCCAGCTTTCTCAACTGCTGTGGGCGGTGAACGGCGTCACGCTCGATGTCGGCGAATGGCAGTTCCGCGCGACGCCATCAGCAGGCGCTCTTTATCCTGTGGAAACATATGTGGCAATCAACAGGGGAGAAGGGATCGTTCCGGGCGTTTACCATCACGCCGTCCGCGCTCACGCTCTCGAACTGTTGAAGGACGGCGTTTTCGGGCCTCAAATTGCGAGAGCCTGCCTCGGTCAGAGCATGTGCGCCGCCGCCTCCGCTGTCTTCATTTTTACAGCCATCCCCGCCCGCTCCAAATGGAAATACGGCGAGCGCGCGTACAGATATATCTATCTTGACGCGGGACACGCGGGCGCCGGGCTGCATCTTGCCGCTGAGGCGCTGGGACTCGGCTGTTGCATGATTGGCGCGTTTTTCGACGACGAACTGAACGCCATCCTCGGTATCGACGGCGTGGAAGAAACCGCTGTTTACGCCGCCGCCGTCGGAGCCAGATAAACGGCTCTTCAGAAATGAATGAAGGATTTAGGAGCGCCTCCGGCGACCAAAGAGAAACTTTTGAAAAAGTTTCTCTTTGGAATCTCTTCAAAACGTTTCAAGGGTCGTCGCGAAGGGCGCGCTGTCGCGCGCCTCTCCGCGACGCCCTACGTGAAACTATTTATGAAGATGATTTCACTGAAAAACCTCTTTCCCAACATTTTTTCCCATGATACGCGCCGAAGGCGGAAGCGAAGCTCCGCTTTCGGCGCTAGCGTGAAAGATTTTGAAAGGGATTTTAAGGGAAAACTTTCTCAAAAGTTTTCCCTTAGCTCCCCTCTTCCTTCAAAAAGCCGGAGAAGGGTCGCCTTTGCCTTCGCGGATGATGACAGGCTCGTCTCCCTGAGTGAAATCTATTATTGTGGAAAGTTCATAGGGGATTGTTCCGGCGTCGATGACGAAATCAAGAGCGTGTCCGATGCTGTCGTTGATGTCGGACGGATCGTCCATGTATTCTCGTCCGCTGTTCATTGCAGTAGTTCCGATTATAGGGTTTCCCAGTTCGCTGATGATGGCTTGGCTGACGACGTTGTCGGGGACGCGGATGCCGACAGTTTTGCGGGGCGTCATAACGAGGCGCGGCACTTCGCGCGTGGCTTGCAGGATGAACGTGAACGGGCCGGGAGTAAGTTTTCTCATAATCCTGTACGCGCCGTCCGGCACGAGCGCGTAGCGGCTGATGTCTTTGAGGTCCGAGCAAAGAAAAGTGAGCGGTTTCTTCTTCTTGTGAGGTTTCAGAGTATAGATGCGCTCGATGGCTTTTTTGCTCATCAGCGACGCGCCTATGCCGTACGTGGTGTCCGTGGGGTAAGCGACGAGTCCGTCGTCCCTGAGGGCGGATACCGCGAACGACACCAGCCTCGGTTGCGGATGATCGGGGTTCACTTCGATGATTCTAGCCATGCCTGAGATGCCTCCCCCGCCGCGCGGAGTTCATTTCCCTTGCTCGCCGCCTTCTGCCGGTTTGGCGGAACGTTCTTCCACGCGCTTGAGAAGAAGGTCTCGCTCTTCCTCGGCGGACTTGAGGCGCGAGCGCAGGTCGCGAAGGTTTTTGCCTGCGCGGAATCTGCCCGGAAGGTCGAGAAGAGCCATAGCCGCCATGCCGATGACGAGCGCGAACATCGCGATGTGCGCCACGGAAGTCTCAGGCCGCGCCATCCAGAAGACGTTCACCTCGGCCCTTTCCGGGTTGCTCAGCACGAAAAGAAGAGTCAACGCCAGAATAGCCACAAGCCCGGCCAGTTTGATTTTGCTCATGTTTCACCCCTCGATGAATTCTTCGACGAGAGCGTTGAAGTTCCCCGGAGTCTCGATGTTAGGCGAATGCCCGCAGAAAGGAAATATGTGAAGTTTGGAGCCGGGGACTTTTATCGCGGAGGTCAAAGAAGATATGGCGTATATGCCCGGATCGAGCGCGCCGTGGACGACGAGCGTGGGCGACTTTATACGCCCGATTCTCTCTCTTGCGTCGAACCGCGCTATCTCGTCCATATACGTCGCGGTAGTTTCGAAAAACTTGTTCGTGAACATGAACGGGTTTTCGCGAAGGTAGTATCTCATGACATCTGGGGAGCTGCGCATTCCGAACGCGCCGATGTTGAAAGCGAACACGCCGCCAACGAGTCTGCACTGCCTGTCGTTCATGAACCTGCCGAGGGTGGGCATGAGTTTCAGGCCGATGTAAGTGCCGCTGCTCTCTTTGATGGAGGATGTTCCGGAGACGATTATCAGCTTGTCCACCATATCGCCGAATCTGGCGGCGAAGTCGAACCCGATCATAGTCCCCAGAGAATGGCCCATGAGGATGAATTTGCGGATGCCGAGCGCTTCGGCCAAAGCTTTGACGTCGAGCACGGAGCGGTCGATAGACATGTTGGCTGTGGCCGGGCTGTGGCCGAACCCGCGCAGGTCGAAAGTGACGCACCTGTAGCGGTTGCTGAAGTAACGCACCTGATGGATAAACTCATAGTGGTCGGCTCCGAGGCCGTGAATGAAAATAATAGCTTGGTCGCCCTCGCCCTTTTCAACGACATGCAGACCCGTGGCGCCGGACGGCAACTCCGGGTCGGGAATCATTATCGTGCTGCTTTTCAGCATGGTTGAGCTTTGCATGGCGCGACTCCGACCAGAAAACCCCGCGAGGTGTCGGACGCGTCCGCGCCCGCTGGGCTTCAGCCGATCAGCTTAATAATATAGCTCATCGCGGAAAAAGTTGAAACACCCGGCTGCGAAGCTGCCGCCGCGCCGCCCTGACAGAAAGCTGACGGTTGAGCGCTTCGCGTTTGCCGCGCCGGAATTTTCGCTTCTCGCCGCGCCATTATTCGCCCCAAACCCGGTTGCATTTTGATTTTCGTTTTGATAGAATGTGATTCTCTTGAAGCGGCGGGAACGTCTTTTTTTATGTCCCGCGACAAATAGAAGAGAGACCATGCCAAAAACGAACGGCGACAGTTGTATACAGGTGAATGGTTCCGCGCGGCTCAAGGGCGAAGTAAAAATCAGCGGGAACAAGAACGCTGCGTTGCCGATTCTAGCCGCCGCGTTGCTCACTGAAGGCGATATAACCCTAAACAACATGCCAAACCTCAGCGACATCCGGCTGATGAGAACGGTGCTGGACGAACTTGGGGCGAAAACAACGTTCGACAACGGTGTCATGACGATAAACGCCCGGGATGTGAACAAGTACGAGACGCGGTTCGAGATGATGAATCAGATGAGGGCGTCGATATACGTGATCGGGCCGCTGTTGGCGCGGTTCGGAGTGGCTAGAGCTCCGCTGCCGGGCGGATGCGCGATAGGCTCGCGCCCGGTCGATTTTCACATCAACGCGCTGGTCAGGATGGGCGCGACGCTGACGTTCGACCACGGCTCCATGGATCTTCGTTGCGCCAAACTGCGCGGTCAGAGAATATATCTGGATTTCCCTTCAGTCGGAGCAACAGCCAATATAATGATGGCCGCCGCGCTGGCCGAAGGCACGACCGTCATTGAGAACGCCGCAGAGGAGCCTCACATTCAGGACCTCGCTTGGTTCATCAAATCAATCGGCGGAAGAGTAAACGGCGCCGGCACGAAAACGATATCTATTGAGGGAGTCGCCAAGTTGCACGGGGCCTCACACACCATGATACCTGACAACATCGAAGCAGGCACTTTCATGGCCGCCGCCGCGATTACCCGAGGAAACATCTCCGTCGAAGGCGTTCAGTTGAAAGACCTGCGCCCGATAATCGTAAAACTCATGGAATGCGGCGTCTCGATTAAAGAGCACAAGAACGCTCTCAAAGTGGTCGGCAGAAAAAAGCTTGACCCTCTGAAAATAACGACACTGCCCCACCCCGGATTCCCGACGGACATGCAACCGCAGATGATGGCTCTGCTGTCCACCGCCGAAGGGGTGAGCATAATAAAAGAAACCGTGTGGGAAAATAGGTTCATGCACGTCGCGGAGTTGGCGCGGATGGGAGCAAACGTGAACGTGCAGGGAAACACCTGCGTGATAATAGGGACGCAGCAGTTGAACGGATCGAAAGTGGTGGCGACCG
Organism: bacterium; assembly: GCA_029573925.1. Classification (GTDB taxonomy): domain Bacteria; phylum UBP15; class UBA6099; order UBA6099; family UBA6099; genus UBA6099. Next base: position 2,912 of record JAKQBV010000546.1, on the reverse strand, counting down.
ATTTGAGAGCGGGCGCGGCTATGGTTTTGGCGGGGCTTGCCGCCGAAGGCCCGACCACTGTATACAGAGCCGACCACATAGACAGAGGATACGAAAGATTCGAAGAGAAACTTCGCGGGCTTGGAGCGGATGTGACGCGGCCCGAATAACGAGCGTCCCGGCGAACGGTCGAGGCGCTATAAATATGATTATGAGCGCGAAACTCAAGAACGGCTGTTGCAAAAAAAACTGCGATGATATATATTTTGCGGGGCAGGTTTGTGAAATCAATCACAAATCCTCCCGCGCCGCGCGCGCGAACGACTGACCACCCCGGACATTCAGCCACGAAACGCGGCTCCGGGATGAAACTTGGAAACAAGACAGGACGGATAATGGAATCGGCCCGGCCACGCACGGAGACCCCGCGTCCGCAACGCGGCGGCCACACTACTATAAGTTCTCCGGCGTCAAAGTCGGTCTATTATAGATTTAATCTATAGAAACATCATACATAGGAGGTATGAGAAGAATGGATCTTGGTCAATACAAACAGATTGCAATCATCGGCGTTCCGTTTTTCGGCGTGCTGGCCCTTCTGTTCGCGGCTTACAAAGCGGCGTGGGTCTCAAAGAAAGACGCCGGGTCATCCGAGATGCAGCAGATCAGCGGCTTCATTCAAGAAGGCGCAATGGCGTTTCTGAAACGCGAATACTCGACTCTGAGCATATTCGTAGTGTGCGTGGCGGCGCTGTTGCTGGCGCTCGGAATCAGGCAGGACGCGCCGTTCACTGCGGCCGCCTTCCTGTACGGAGCGTTCTCTTCGGCTCTTGCAGGCTACTTCGGCATGAAGATAGCCACTAAAGCCAACGTGAGAACAGCGCAGGGAGCCAGAACCGACCTGACGACCGCCCTCGGAATCGCCTTCTCAGGCGGCTCGGTCATGGGCATGTGCGTGGTCGGCCTCGGCGTCCTCGGGCTCGGCGTTCTGTACCTGATTTTCGGAGGCATGGAACACCCGATGGAGACCATCAGCGGTTTCGGCCTCGGAGCCAGCTCGATAGCTCTCTTCGCCCGCGTGGGCGGCGGAATCTACACTAAGGCCGCCGACGTCGGCGCCGACCTCGTCGGCAAAGTCGAAGCCGGAATCCCCGAAGACGACGCCCGCAACCCCGCAGTCGTTGCCGACCTCGTCGGCGACAACGTGGGCGACGTCGCCGGAATGGGCGCGGACCTCTTCGAGTCCTACTGCGGCTCCATCATCGCCGCCATGGTTCTCGGATACACCATCACCAACGCGGGCGTTCGCGGCATCATGCTGCCCCTTATCCTCGCCTGCGTCGGCATCGTCGCTTCGATCCTCGGCACGTTCATCGTCAAAACCAAGGAAGGCGGAAACCCGCAGTCGGCCCTCAACAACGGCTCCTTCCTCTCCGGCATTTTGATGATTGTCGGCTCTTATTTCGCCATCAACCTCATCGTCGGCCCCGCCGGCTTCGTTTTTCCCAGCGGCGCGACATATTCAAGCCTTCAGTTGTTCCTCGCCTGCATCAGCGGCCTCGTGGCCGGAACAGCCATCGGGCTACTCACCGAGTACTACACGGCTGAGTCCAAAAGCCCGGCTCAGGGCATAGCCCAGCAGTCCAAAGTCGGCACGGCCACCAACATCATCAGCGGCCTTTCCGTCGGCATGAAGAGCACCGCCCTGCCGGTTATCGTTCTTGCCATCGCCGTCATACTCGCCTACGTGTTCGGCGGGATGTTCGGAATCGCGCTCGCCGGCCTCGGAATGCTCAGCACCACCGGCATCGTCCTCGCAGTCGACGCTTACGGCCCCATCGCGGACAACTCCGGCGGCATCGCAGAGATGACTCTCTCCGATCACCCCGAAGTTCGCAAACGCACTGACAAACTCGACGCTGTGGGCAACACCACGGCAGCCATCGGAAAAGGATTCGCAATAGGCTCGGCAGCTCTCACCGCGCTGGCTCTGTTCGGCGCCTTCACAGAAGTCGCCACCAAAGCCTCCGGCATCAAGACCTCCATCGACATCATGAATCCTTTCGTCACCGCCGGACTGCTACTCGGCGCCATGCTCCCCTTCCTGTTCTCCTCCATGGCCATGAAGGCCGTGGGAGACGCCGCGTTCGACATGATCGAGGAAGTCCGCAGACAGTTCAAATCCATTCCCGAACTCGCCGCCGTTCTGGCCATCTTCAAGAAAGAGGCCGCAGGCGAGAAAGTGGCCGACGCTGAAAAGAACAAAGCTTTCGACGCCGCAAAGGGCAAACCCGAATACGGCAAATGCGTGGCCATCAGCACTTCGGCCGCCATCAAGAGAATGGTCGTCCCCGGCCTCATCGCCGTGGCGTCCCCGCTTGCCATCGGCATCATCGGAAGGCTGATTGATCCGGCGCGGCCCGCCGCAATGCTCGGCGGCCTGCTCGCCGGCGTCACCTCCTCAGGCGTCCTCATGGCTATCTTCATGGCCAACACGGGCGGCGCTTGGGACAACGCCAAGAAGTTCATAGAAGCCGGCGGCGGCAACCTCGGCGGCAAAGGCTCCGACGCTCACAAAGCGGCTGTTGTCGGCGACACCGTCGGCGACCCCTTCAAAGACACTGCCGGCCCCTCCCTTAACATCCTCATCAAACTCATGGCCATAGTGTCTCTCGTGTTCGCTCCTTTCCTCTTCGGTTGAGAATCGGCGAACACTCCCGCATCGAACAAAAAGCCTCCCCCTTTGAGGGGAGGCTTTTTTTTATCCCGGATTCGTCGATAGAGCCGACGAACCGGGGCGATTTTCATACCGGCGAAGCGTTTTTGTTTTCGTCGAGAGGCGCGCGGCGGGCGGGGATTATACGTAAAATTAAATAAAACTTACCATTAGTCATTTGATAAAACAGCATCATGCGCACCTATGAAAAAGGCTG